>CAZFPU010000021.1:347-16722 GCA_964521145.1 uncultured Methanosarcinales archaeon
ATCAGGAAGTACCCCAGTGTCAGGCTCAAGGAGATGAAGCTGCGAATGAGCGGACCCTATATCACCGGTGAAATTGTTGTATCGATGGATAATGCAATAACCATTGAAAGAGCGTACGCGATAAAGAGCAAAATAAACCAAAATATCATGAAAAAAATCGATGGAGTGAAGGATCTGGTCATCCTCGCTGATCCAGAGAAGATGTAGAAATAACTGTTTTGACAGCACCATTGTGTTTTGCTTATGAACGTTTAGGATTTGCTAGGGCAGCGGTTTTTTGACAAATAAATGCTGCCACTAATAAACATAAAGAAATAAATAATGGGTCGAAGTAAAATAGGATATGATCATAAAAAGCCGGGTTATTTTGATCATTCAAACTATTGTTATCTTGCTGCTATCGATTTTACTCTTCCTGAGCTATTCAACAAACAACGACCAGAGCATGGAGCAGGATTATTCTGATAAATTGCTATCCCCTAGGATTTATGCAAATGTGCTCGAGCCAAAAAGTTATCTCATCGTGAACTATGCCCCCTTAAAAAATAGCATAGAACAGTATATCCTTTCAAATAAGATCAGCGCATCCGTATACATCGAAAATCTTCGCAGCGGCGCATTTATCGGCATCAATGAGCGCAAAGCGTACCATCCGGCAAGCCTCAACAAAGTGCTTACTGCCATGCTCATCTCCAAAAAGATCGAAGATGACGAGTTGTCATGGGATGAAATGGTGAATATCGACGCATTCCGGTCAAATTATTTTGGGACACTCTATCAAAGCAAGGAAAGCAAACATTCAGTTCGTTTCCTGATGGGACAAATGCTACAGGAATCCGATGATAGCGCATTTAAGACTCTCAATAATTTGGTCGATGATGATGACTATGACCTCTTCATAAGCTATCTTGACTACTACAGCGATGACAGCCTGCAAAAAACAAAACCAGGAGAAGACGCGCAGCATGGCCTCATCACCCCAAAATCAATGTACAATGTGTTTTCTAGCCTCTACCTCTCCACATTGCTTGATGCCCAAAATTCCGAATACATTCTAACGCTGCTCTCCAATACGTCACTTGATATAAAAACCATTGCCCAGCTTCCTTTTGATACAAAACTTGCGCACAAATTTGGGATGAAGTACGATGGCAAGGACCAATTTTTCCACGACTGCGGCATTCTCTACATCAAAGAGAGAAGAATATTCTATTGCGTCATGACACAAGATATGCAAAAAGAATCGGCGATACAATTTAGCGCAGTGGTGGTGGATGCGATATACAATTATACTGTCTTAACTCATGAAACACTTGACGAATACAGGGATTCATGATTGTGTCTGATACAGTCCCCATTCAGATCTTACTCAAGCCAAGTCATTCCCATCTAATCACTCCCCGATAGTATCGTCAAGCATAAATAGCCACGCAAATCCATTGTCTCAATGATTACCGTCTTTACCTTCACCAAACAAGGAGTAAAACATTCTTCTGTTAGCGAACTAGGGACAAACAACAAGTGCTGGGCTAGCGCGGTGAACCCAAGCCATAAGGAACTAACTGAGCTCTCGGTGCATGCGGGAATCCCCCTTAAGCAGCTCGAGGCCGCGCTTGACAAGGATGAGCGGCCAAAAGTGCATGATCTTGACAATTATTCCCTCATCATCGTACGAACGCCCTCGTATGAGAAGCACAATATCAGGACAACACCATTAGCAATATTCATCTCAAAGCAAAAGAACAACATAATCACACTTTCCCCAAAGGAGATGCCTTCGCTTCGAAACATAACAGACCTTGTGCAGCGAGGAAAGATAGTCATGAACAAGGAGGGCATCAGTTATTTCATGTATCGCCTCCTTGATAGCATCAATGAGCGCTTTTTTTCAATACTTGAGATCATCGAGGACAACATTGACTTGATCGAGCACAAGATCGTCAAGCAGCCAGGCGAAGTAAAGGCCGAAGCGATATTCTCAATCAAGAAGACACTGATCTTTTTCAACAAAGCACTTGTTGCCAATAGGGAGGTTGTTGCATCGATTGAGAAAGAATTCGTGGCGCATATCGACAAGAAGAACACACATAGGTTCGGATCGCTCTACAATGAACTCACCCAATTGCTTGATATGGTCGGCACATATAACCAGATAATGACCGGGGTTTTGGATATTTATGTAACCTCGGTCTCAAATAATCTCAACCAGGTCCTCAAGACCCTGACCGTTGTCTCGACCTTCGTTTTGATTCCTTCATTGATCGCAGGGATCTATGGGATGAATTTTAGAACAGACTCCCCTTGGAACATGCCTGAACTTTTGTGGAGGTATGGGTATCTTTTTGCTCTTGGTCTCATGGCCATATCATTCATTGCGACGTATCTTTATTTCAAGAGAAAAGGCTGGATGTGAATTAAGAAGGCTGGCACCATCCTCAGGTCGAAATATATTATATTCGATAGCGAAGGTGTTGCGGGGGACGCCCCATCCGGGGCAGCCACCTCTTTGATTGCGACAATGAATATTTCGAAGATTGTGCCAGCCTTCGTACATAAAAATAATTTTACTAGCATAATATGTCCCAAAAACTGATCGACTACATCAAGAAAAACAAAGAGAAAGGGCACCATCCAGACAAGATACGAAAAGCACTCATCGATCATGGGATAAAAGAGCATCTGGTTGATGAGGCTTTTAAAAAAGCAGAGGGGAGAGAAGAAGACCAGCCAAGTATCGAAACAGAGCCAGAAGAGACAGAGTCAAAAAAAGAAAAATCAATAAAACAGCCCCCCTCTAAAAAAACAAAGATACTACCTTTATTCCTTGTCCTTATTCCGCTCTTTTTCATAGTAGGCATCGGGATCGGAGTTCTCATCGGATACGGCCTGCAAAATGATAAGGAATCGATGATAGATAACAAGCAATCCTGCTGGCTTCCCGAAGGATTTTCCTGCAAAAGCTTTGCGCAGGCAGATGGAAAGAGCGTGATTGAATTCACCAATGAATTGCCAAACCGGCTAAGCAACGTCGTTGTCAGTGTAGAGACCAAATGCCTGCCAGAAAATGTCAATCTTGGCCCCAATGAAAATTTGAAATTTAACTGCCTTGGGATCAGTAAAGAAGCGGGGAAGAAGTTCAGTATGCCTTTGACCATCAGCGCCCACAATGTGGAGCTTGGCAATGATATTGAGATGACCGGGGCAATTGAAGGGATTATTTGATTTTGGATTCTTTTATCTTAGTGATTTATTCTAATATTTTTCTTCAAATGGAAAAAAATTTTAGCATCTCCTTCGCAGCTGAAATGCACGAAACCCGGTTTCGGCACCCTGAAAACCTGGTTTTCATGGAATCAGCTGGCACTTTAGGCGACCTCGCTTCGCTCAGTCACCTTGACACTATAAGTATGCGGTGCCGGAGCGTACTGTTGAAAGAGCGCAGGCACCGCACTAACTATTGCCGAAGGCACAATGATTTTTTTTAGCTATATTGATTTCACAAAACTCGACCTGATGATGCTAAAACTTTTTGCTCTCTTCAGAATTTTTTAGAATACAAAGGTTTCTGGGAAAAAAATAATAACTAAAATGTTTGAAAAATCAAGCCAATATCCTATGGAACGCATCAAAGATCGGAACGTCAGTTGTTATCTGGAAATATTTCATGCCAAGCTTGTTTGAGATCTCCTCGATATGCGCGCAGTGGGCATCGAGCTGGCGCTGGTATTGGACCCTGAGCCTTGGGCTGATATACGTCCTTAATTTTGTCATGGTCTCGCTGTCAGTCAATTTGAAATCCCCTTGCATGCGAAGCTCGCGTTCAATTGGATCAAGAATCTGTACAATCTTTATCTCATGGTCTCCGAGCATATACAATGCCTCCTGGATCTCCTCGATTGGGACCAAGAAATCAGATATCACGGTCAAGAGCGATCTGCTGCCGATTATCTTGCTGTACTGGGCTAGTGAGTCCATCAGTTTCGATGGGCCCTTTGTCTTGGTATTGTTGAGGTGATGCACCATATTTGCAAGCTGCGACATTCCCCTTCTTGGCTGGAATATCTCAAGAGAATCATTGAAAGTGCTGAACTGTATCTTCTCATTTTCCTTAAGCGCGATATAGGCGAATCCAACACCGAGCATCGACGCATAATCGAACTTGCTTACCGGCTTTCCAAAACCCATGGATGCAGACGCGTCAATTATCGTATGCACCGTCAGATTCCTCTCTTCCTCGAAGGTCTTCACGTGCAGATGGTCTGATCGTGCGAACACTTTCCAATCAATGAGCCGGATATCATCACCAGGAGCGTACTGCCTATGCTCTTTGAACATGAGGCCACGCCCAGATGCCAAAGATCTTCGCGGGCCGATATAGTTTGAAGTGACTCTTTTTCGGATAACTAGATGGAAGCGGTCCAGTTGGTTGAGAAAATCAGTGTTTATCATTGAGCCGTACAGTTCATAGATGTTTCATTTTAAAAAAAAGCTAAGATATCTAGGCGCCGCCATTGCGCGGCGCATTGGATGCGGCCCGCATTGGGGCCGCCTAAATAACTCGCCTTTTAAGTTTATACTTGTGCTGCGTTCACCAAGATATACAAAAAACTAAAACCCTTTACTTCACTTTATCCAAAATGTGCTTTATCGCATCGTCATTGGTCATGCCTTTTCTTTCCGCTTCGAAGTTCAGGACGATCCTATGACGAAGTACTGGATATGCGATCTCATTGATATCTTCATTGCTCACATGGTTTCGTCCCCGAATCAAAGCGCGCGCTTTTGCCGCGAGCAGAAGACCGATGCTTGCTCTTGGGCTTGCTCCGTATTGGATCACATCCTTGTTGGTCCTTGTCGAGACAACGATCTTTAATGCCCTTGCTTTTATGTCATTTGCCACGGGAACTTGCCTGGTGAGACTTTGCAGGCTCGTTATGTGGTTTTTGTTGAGCAGCGTCTTTAGTTTGGTATCCCTAGGGGCGCCAGTGAAGCGTTCAACGATCTCCCTTTCCTCTTCATACGTAGGATAGCCAACTTTGATCTTTAGCAGGAATCTGTCTGCCTGCGCCTCTGGGAGAGGGTATGTTCCTTCCTGCTCGATTGGGTTTTGCGTCGCTAATACAAAGAAGGGAAGATCCATCTTGTATGTTTCATTGCCAACCGTTACCTGCTTCTCCTGCATGGCTTCTAGTAATGCGGATTGGGTCTTTGGTGTTGCCCGGTTGATCTCGTCTGCCAGTACGATGTTTGCAAAAATAGGGCCTGGCTGGAATTTGAACTGTCTTTTTCCTGAGGTCTCCTCGATTATGAACGTTCCCGTGATATCAGAGGGCATCAGATCAGGAGTATGCTGGATCCTGCTGAATTTGAGATTCATGATCTCTGAGAGCGTCTTTACCGTCAATGTCTTTGCAAGGCCAGGGTATCCTTCCATGAGCGCATTGTTGTCGCATAGAATCGCTACCAGTATCTGCTCGACCACGTCATGCTGGCCGACAACGACCTTCTCTATTTCCTTGAACACCGCATCAAAGACATGCTTGTAATTTTTCATATCGTCACCTCAAATGTAGGATTGGTAATTGATCTTGAGAATTTTGTGTTTGTTTGTCTTTTTGCCATACGCACCTCTTGATTTTTTGCCATGCTTGCTTATTAATATTTGGGTTTTTGATTTGGTTTCTTTGTTATTGGTTATCTACTCTTTTCGCAAAAGTTTTAGCATCTTCTCGCCTGTTGATTGTTGCTTAGAAGGTGTGGCTGCCCGGGGAGGGGGGGCGTCCCCCGCAACACACTCGCTTCTAGTATCGCAAGGCTCGACCTGAGGATGCTAAAACTTTTGCTATTTTTCTTTTTTGCATAATCATGACCCACACTATTTCGACAGTTCATTGAAATAATTCTTCACAAGCTCTTGCTCTTCTTCTGGAATATATTCCTCATACGCTGATGCCTGCTCTACGTTAGCATCGCTTGGGAAGCGCTCATCGAAATTCTTCTGCTCCATATCGCCTTCGTCGCGAACGCTCACTTCGAAGTTCACGGGCTGGATGCGGATATCGATCTGCTCCTCGCCAAGCACCGCGAGCTTGCTATCGCCATAGATGTCATCGGTCTCATTTATCTCCCCAATGGGCTTGGTGAGCTTGTTTGCCCCGCCCTTGTGCACAAGGTCTGGTACCGATGCGATCAGTTTGTTCACATCAACTATGTAAAAATTGAAGGTGGTCGTGAAGACGATCGCAAATGAGAGCATCATTATGAAAAATATCCGAAGAGCAACTTTCTTTGTGTCAAAAAAGGATGACAATGAGACGTTCTTGAGATCAAAAAGCACTTCTTCTTGCAATTCTTCAACGACTGGATTTGCGACTTCATTCATCGAGTCTGCCGCCGTCCGTAGTTTCTCTCGAAGCGGGATGTATTCTTTTTCCACCATGCGCTTCTTATCGATGCGTGATTGGATCATGATGCGCGCGATGAAAAAGACAGCGGCGGGGATCGCGGCGCTGAGCGGATAGAGGTTTATCATCGATAAAAGCAAGTATACTATCAAAAAAAACGCGATGGTGCTCAGCAGCGTATCAAAGAATAGCAGAAAGCCTATGCTTCTGTTGATTTCCCTGATTACTTTCTTGAAGTTTTGCATTTTTAGCAGTTGTTGTGCTCGTCTCCATTGTTTAACGCGGTATAATCACCGCATACATCTTCCCAGTCGCGCTTGTACTTGTCGCGGGCCACTCGCGTGCTCAAAAGCTCATTTTGCGTCGTCTCCAAAAGGCGCTTTGTCGCATCAAGCTCGGCTGTTTTCTCAGACAGTTGTTTTTTAGATGAGCTAAGATCACTTATCAAATTGGATTTGTCCTGCTTAAGCCCTTCATTCTCATCATTGACATCTTGGTACCTAACATCAAGAGCCTGTCTATCTGTTTCAGCTTTCACGCGCTGGCTGTAGGTCTCATTTAATTTCTCTCGCTGGGTTGTAAGTTCCTCAGTCACCTTTCCAAGCTGGTCAAGTTTGTTCTGGTATTCTAGCGAGACATTCTTGAATGAGGTCTGATAGTACACGCTAAAACCCGTAAATAAAAAAGCGCAGACCAATACCAGGACCAATAGTAGTATGTTCACGTCTCTTCTCATGAATGCCATTTCAGATCACCATTTTGTTGTTGTGTTTTTTCTTGATTTTAAGTTTTTTTATAGTTATGGGGGTTTTATGATTTTTGGTTTTTTTGAAAGCGAGGGTATGTTTTGTAATTTTTGTTGTCTTTTTTCATAGGCGGGTTATTTTGCCCGCACCAGTGCGTGCGGGTTCTTATCATCGATATCCTAGTGCAATAGTTATGTCCACAGTCGTTGGCGCTGGTCGGCTGGGGGTTGGCCCCTACGGGGTGGCCGACGAGGAGCGAAGCGACGACAGCCGCCTTATCTTCTGCGCTATTGTGATGGATAATCAAATCTAGACAAAAATTTCCAAACAATCCCAAACCCCTACCGAGCATTTTGATTCTCCCATAATCTCCTGATCCCTATATCTAGCAAGAACAACAATATCACCAAGATGATGAGCGGCCACTTGAAGTCAGTTGTATTCACCGATATCCTCTTTGATTTTTCTCTTATGAAATCCAGGATCGCCTCAGTTTCTGTTGGCTCAAACACCTGGCCCTGGGTTTGCTGCACTAATGTCTTGAACTCATTGTTCTGTCCAAGCTCTAGGAATTCCTGCTTGTAATTGATGGCCGCATCGGCTCCTAAAAAGCTCACAAATCCCACATCTTTTGGCTCGAAGGTCGCGCTGTAGCTTCCAACATCGGTCTTTACGAATACAAGATTGGGATCTTGGGGCATACTTGATGCAGTTACATCAACATGCATAAGCCCATCAAGTGTAGTATCTCTTATTTTCACATCGAAATTTTTCTTCCTTGAAAGATCGCCTATTGCCCAGTTGAGCGATTTGGTGAGTATCTTCGAATTGTCTTTTTGCAGCATCTCACCTCCCCATTTACCGCCATCATCAGTCCCTAGAGAGACAACCCTACCAAGCCCAAAGCGCCATACTGCCATGACAGGAATGTTCTTGTTTGTGGTGATGAGGAGCCGCGAAGATGGTTTGGGTATCATGTAATTGTACCCAGAGATTATTGCGTCAATTGATTGGTTGAATGTGATGAAATGCGTTGTGTCTAGCAGTACTAGTGAGTTGAGCGATTCCTGCTCATCTTTTCCTTCTGGCTCTCCAAATATTATCTTGAGCTTGTTCTGCGCATTCACTGGGAAATAAATGCCACCGCCAGTGTTTGCTATGTCTATTAGGAAATCAGATGCCTGTTCAGTCTCCGCGCCAACGCCAACCGCATAGGTCTTCACCCCTGAACTTCGTGCGTTTGATATCGAGTCTAGGACTTCTAATTGAGGCCTCGGAGCAAGACCCCTCCCATCCGATATAACAATGATATTTTTTGCTCCAGAAACATCACGAAGCATCTTGTGCGCCTTGTCTATCCCATATTTGACATCGATTGTCTGCCCGCCGACTTTATTTCGATCGATCCTTGCAATCTTGGTTATGATGTCTGATTTATGATCTTTTAACGTCACCAATTCCGATAACGTGGTTACTGCACCGACATCACGAGCGCCAGTCACTATCACGCCTATGGTGTTTTTTGAATCAAGACTATCGACTACAGAAACTGCCTGCGCTTTTATGACATCATCATATCCTCGTACTTCATACTGACCGGTGTTAGTATTGAATACAACACCAGTTGTTCCTGAAACATCTATGACGATAATAATGTGCACATCGTTCTTTTCAGACTCCTCTCCTGCCCCCACCTTGACTGGAAGCAAGGTTTCAACTAGCGTTCCTTTGTATCCGCCTCTATCATATGATGTCTGCCCGCCAATGACCAAAAGGCCATTGCCATCTGATACATAATCGCTGAGCTTGTCTACATGAGGCGCGAATTTATTGACCGGGATATCATTCATGATGACTGCAAGATAGCTTGAAAGATCAGAAGGCAGCGACGCAACTTGATCGAGATCGTAGATAGCCCCTAATTGGTTTGCGAGTAGCGAGGACTTTTCCGATACAAAGAGAACTTTTGGCCTAGGGACTACCTTCACTGATTTATAGAAGCGATTGTTTTGACTAAAATAATCAGATCCCCCTACATTCTGCAGCTCCGCTGAGATCCGATGATAGCCTTCGGTCAGTTTTTTCCTGAAGGTGAACGTGTTTGATTTCTGGTCATTGACTGAAAGCACAACCTCATTGTCAAAGCGAACTTCCAGATGATAGGGAATTGGGCTGCCAACATTGTTTACCTGTACTGCGTATGCCTCTTCAGTGTCTCTGATCGCTTCGCTTGGGCCTACTATCTCAACAGCAACATCACTGTTTATTGAATCCATTTTCAGCGTGCTCACTGTCGCATTCAGGGAGGCTGCAAGCAAGATGATATCTCCTAGGAGCTTGCCATCATTGTTGTTCCCATCAGAGATCACCAGCACATTCTCGTTGCGCTCTATGTTATTGAGTATGCCATTGCCAAGTGCGCTTTTGTCTCCCGAAGCAATTGTTCGAACCGTTAGCGGAATTTCAGTTTTAAGAGCATCCTCTAGTTTTTTTGCAATTGTGCCATCATACATGTTCATTGAAGTGCTGTTATCGATTAGCAAAGTAACTCTTGGGTTTCCCTGCACCGTCTTGTTCTGCAGTAAAAAGGGCGATGAGATCGCAATCAAAAGCACGACGATAAGAAGCGAACGTATTATGAAATAGATGATGCGTTGATGTTTTTTTTGCGATGCATACACTTGCTGCTCTGACTTGTCGTGAAGCGTTATCATGTTCCTGCGGATGAACAGATAGAGCAGGCCGATGATCAGGGGGATCAAGATGAGCACATAGCTGTATCGAAAGCAAAGCTTTGAAACGCAGATCGTGCTGCTCAGATCAGGCAGGATGAATGCCATCAGAGATCACCCCTTCGCTTTATGTACCATAATTCGAGCATTAGGACAAGGAATAATATGAGGAGCACCAGCACATCGAGATTTAACTCCTTCTTGCTCGCGTGTTCTTTTAAGATCTCGATGTTTTCGCTATCGGTCTTAAGAGCGCTTTCCTTGGTGACATCTGACTCTCTTTCATTGAGAAGATTCGACGCCACTTTTTTTGACGCGATCTCATAATAGCCCGCCTCATCAAAAAGTATCTTTGAGGTCGTAACAGTAGAGCTGGGGGTTTTGATCTGCTGCTCTTGAATTGTTGCAGTACTTCCGGTCTTTACATTGTAATCCCTAATATTTTCCATGTTTGCCATGAAATTCACAAGGCCATTCCAAAAGATCGGATAGGAGGGTAAGGTCTTGAAATCACTGGTATCATCGATTATCCCATAGAAGAATATTTTTCCTTTTCCAAGGTCCTGATATGCCAAGAGCGGCGCTTCATTCGCGCTTGCGATGACCTTGGTCCCCCCTCGTGCAGTCCCATCAAAAAAACTGGTCAGGGTGGCAAAGCAGTGCTCGTTCTCAAAGTGCTTGGTGAACTCATTAGTGACCTCAATGCATGCCTTTGTTGGCTCCTTTTTGAGCTCTCGGATATTGATCAAGACAAGATCCGCAAGATTGAATTCACCTAGATCTTCTTGGCCAGTAATTATCACGTTGCCCCCTTGCTTGACATACGAAGAAAGGTCGGGGAATGTTCCAGGCAAGATGCCATCGCGCTTCCCTACATTGTTTATCCCATGCACGATGATGACATCATGCGCGAAGGTGTCTATTCGCTTGCCATCCACTGCAACCGTAAGTACCGGAGGATTGACCACATTGAGGCTTATGTCAGCGCTTGCCTTGAGCGCGTCCTCAAGATGCGAGTTTTGCTTATTGGTTATGAGCAAGATGGATATGGTCTGCTTGGTTGGAGCGCTTAGGAATATCTCATTATCGATACTAAGGTCATCGTTTGGTAAAAGCACTATCTTGCTTTGGCCGCCCGGGACATTGTCAAAAAGGAACGTCTCGACTGAGTTTGGAGCGATCTCAAAGCTATTTGATTGTGTTATCATCTTGCCATCTTTTTCAAGTGTTAGCTGCACTGATTTTTTTACGCTATTGAAATTCTTGACAAATACCTTGATGGAGTGCTTTCGTAGCTCCATATCAACGATGCCGGCGTTTTCCGCATTGTTTGAAACATCAACAAATTCAACTATCAGGTTCTGCGAACTCAGCGTTCTTTTCACGACTAAAAGATCATCAGGGTTGACTGCGCTAAAATCACTTATGACAACAATTCTTCCGGGTCGCTCGCCCAAGATGTCTTTTGCCAGGAGCATCGCATCGCCCAAATTAGTGATCGTGGCTTTTGGCTCTAGTTGGGAGAGCACGTTGGTTGCGGTATCGCTTCCTTCATCTTCTAGAACGGTGATAGGGATATGCTCGGCTAGAATGACACTGTTTGCTCCGCTGAGTCTCTTTTTTGCCTCATCGATTGCCTTTTCAAATCGGGTAGAGCCAGATTCATCAGCTTGCATGGATGCGCTCCCATCGATTACCAATATTGTGTTCTCAAGTGAGATATCATAGGGCAAGGTGACCATTGGCTTTGCAAGAGCGATCGCTAAGAGTATGAATGCCAATAATTGCAGGAAGAAAAGGAAATTGACCATGAATTTCTGCAAGAGCTGGCTTCGCTTCGACTCATTCTGGTCCCGAAGCAAGAACATGAGGCTTGGGATCGTCCTATCCTGGGGCCTAGGCTTTCTTAGATAGAGGATTATGAAGGGGATCAGCGCTAGCAGCGCCCAAAATCCAAGCATATTCGCAAAAACCATTCAGCCTCTTTTTTTACTCAGTATTTTCTCTAGTTCCTGGATGCTCATGAGATCTTTTAGTACGACAAGATGATTATCAACGAGATACCAATATATCTCTGATTCAGAAGGGAGATTGAGGTCCTTTCGCGCCTCGTTTGGGACGGTCACCTGGCCCTGCTTGGTTATCTTTGCCTTTCCGACGAATCTTGCTTTCATTATTAGTTTTATTGTTTTTATTACTTTCTTTAATTGTAATAATTATTCTTGAAATAATTGAACTGAGAGGATTATTAGAATTAATGTTTATAAAGGTTGCGGAAAAAGAGAGTTTAGAACAAGAGAGTTATTCATTCACCGATTTTCAAAATAAGACCTAAGGTAAGGCTCAAGAAACGCATCGGTATCGGCTTTTTTTTCCGAAAACTTATACGTTCCTGATCCCTTATCGAATGTCATGCCCTCCATATCTATAATGTCAGCGTGATAGCGCGCTATCATCTGCATCCATACTAAGAGCCCTCCATGAACGGCGTTGTTGCCGGCTTTTCCTGACACATTTTGCCAAAAAAGCTCTTTCCATGGGAAACTGGACTCTTTAGGAGCAATGCATACTTCAAATCCAGCATCGGCAATTAATTGGGAAAAGGCATCGGTGTCATTGTTCCATAGCAAGGCCTGCGTTTTCATGTTTGCTCTTCTAATCATTTCAACGCTTTCGAGCGCTTGCTCTTTGCGCAGCCCGTGGATTATAGGGCTTATAGTTTCCCAAGAATAATCTGCAAGGCCATCTCTTTGCAGAGATTCCTTGACCAAAGGACGAAAATATTCGACCTCCCTTGAGATGATGCCTGCGAGACTAGCAGCGTGTGATGTCTTTGATCGAGCATCTATTTTTTCCAATTGCTCTTGAGTCCTGTCATACAATTGAATGAAATTGGATTCGAGATGCAAAAGCCTAAGGCCGCCAACTTTGTCATGAGGTGCTTTAGCCATGCTTCCGTAAAAAAGCACATCCGTCTCGTTGACGAGCTGCGCCAGGCTTTGTTTGTTAAGGAAATAACCCCGCAGCGATACGATATCTCTTGCTTCATCGGGAAAGATAACTGTTTTTATGGATTTTGAGTAGGCGAGCTCACTGATTTTTCTGAAGGTGTTTTCGAAGGGTTTTTCGTGGGCTACTGTAGGTATAAGATACACAATCCCCATTTTTGGTTTGCTTGGCGCTTTCTTGATATATTGCGTTGTGACCGAAACAGGAAGATTGCAGTACTCTGTCGATGCATTTGCCGCGCTAGTCGAAGAAAAAGCGAGTGCTCCTGCAAACGCATATTGGGTTAATTTGTTCATTGGTCTTTTTTCTCCTCCTTGAAATAAGGCTCCACATAGGGTTCTATGAAACTGAACATATCTATTGGTTTGTTTTCGTGTTTTTTAATTGCATCTGCCCTAAAATTAGCAATGCCTGCCATGAGCGTGAGGACCCCCTTATCCTTTGGGGATAGGGATGTTTTTCCATGAAATATATCCCAAAACAGCTCACGCATCGTCAAAAGATCCTGCTGGTCTGCGACGCAAACAGTATAATCTCTCTCTGTTAATCGCTCAGATAAATTCCTCGTATGATCTCTTCCCCATATCCACACTTGCCTTTTCATTCCATCCTTGTAGTATGTGTCGCTTATCGAAATTGCAGAATCTTCGCGTTGCGTATACAGCATAGGATAGACACTCTTTCTAGAAAAATCCGCAAGGCTTTCTGTTTTATTGATTCTCTCTAGTTCATCTAGCATTGGTTTGCGATGGTTTTCAACATCAGCAGAAAATATTCGCCTAAATTCCTTTTCGCTCTCTGTTTTGTATTTTTTATCTACTTCCGCAAGGTACTGGCTTGTTTTGTCATAGAGGTCGACTAGACTAAACGTGATATTATTTTGATGCAGAATCGATGCCTTGATCAAGATCTCCAGATCTTCGCTCCCTGCAAAATAAATGTGATTTTTTCTCATGGATTCAGATAAACCAAAAAAGAATGGCTCATCCTGGAAGCGTCTTTTCGCATCATCATGTGAAATTATTCCTTTCAAAGATCCCTCGAGGAGGATCCCATCCACTGAATGAGCCTTGATCAGCTCGCTTGCGGTTTCGTAATCACGTTTCATGTAGCGCTGATGATGCACGCTGGGGATAAGATAGATAACTCCCTTCCCAGTCTTGCTCTCATGCTTCTTGAGGTATTGGGTTTGGATTGTTGGAGGTACTTCGCAATATTGTGTATTTGCATGCGCACTGGAAAAAGAGGATAGGCCCAACGCCACCGCCAGAACATATGGTTTTAGATTCATTGTTTGTTCCTTTTGTTTTTTAGTTCAGGCTCTTTATAGAATGGACCTAAGAAATCGTACCAGTCGGTTTGCTTTTCGAATTTCGTTGCTGCTTGTGCCCTGAATTTCGCCATTTCGAAGACTATGCGATTAAGATCCCTTGATTCCTGCAATATCTCTGTTTTGCCTTCATTGCGCATCTCAATTAGCTGCCTTGCGCTGATTAATTCCTCGGCATCCAAAACACATACCGTATAATCATTCTCAGAGTATTTCGATATGAATCCGAGGTTATGTCCAATGCCCCAATTGAGCGCTATTTTTTTGTATCCGGCTTGGGCGAGTTTGGGGGACATGTCAACAACATATTGTTCCCGTTCATCCATGACAACTGGGTTCACGATATCCCATGTGAAAATAATTCCGCCGTGCTTTATCGAAAGATGACGTTCTGAGTCCTCAAAGTCAAGGATGTGCTTACCAAACATTCCAACAAATGCATGAGCAGTTTGTCTTGTTTTATCCATTGTGAGAAGATGCTCTCTCGATTCATGGTAAAAGTTGATTGTTCGCGTGTACTCATACCCGCTAAGAAAATCGATCGCTTTTGTGAGAAGACCGTAGTTTCTGCCACCAAAAACAGGGATTCCTTTTTCCTTAAGGATAGGCGAGAGCGGATTTTTCCAGCCAAAATGGATTTCGTGGGGGATAGGCCCACCCATATCGACCCAGCCTTCTACGATGATTGCATCGATAGATTTCGTTGCTGCAAGTTCTGCCAGTATTTTCACGTTTCTTTGGTCATAAAGATCCATGTGGAGCTCATCAACCAGATATATTTCTCCTTTTGTCCCCTCATGTTTTTTTATGAAACGGGATTGCACTGAATCGGGCAGTTGGCAGTATTGTTCTGTTGCATTGACATTCGAAGTGGAAAACACGCCAATTGCTGCTGCAAGCAGATATGGTTTTAGGCTCATCATTGTAGCTTTTTCGTTTTTAGTTCAGGCTCTTTATAGAATGGACCCAAGAGATCGTACCAATCTGTTGGATTGCCAAACTCTGTTTGCGCTCGGAATTTTGCCATTCCATACACTGACTTCGCCACCATATCAAATAGGGTGATCACCATTGGCTCTTCGCGGTTTCTCATTTCAATGCGTTCACGATCCATCATGATATCATCTAGCTCGGCCACACAGACGGTATAGCCTCTTTGGCCAAACATATCAATAAAGCCCTTATTGTGGTCTTTTCCCCAGTTCAGCGCAAGCCGAGGGAATCTGGAAACCAGGTATTCATCAGCTGCGTCTACAGCATAGAATTCGCGCTCATCATGAACTTTTGGCTTCACGATGTCCCAGGTGAAATCATCAACAGTATATTTTTGTGATAATGTTTTCAGTTTAGATCGATACTCACCGATATCCTCTGAAAATTGCTCCTTAAACAACCGAGACCTTGCCCCTGTTGCATCGATCTTCTCTAGTGACCCTATGCTTTCCTCATAAAAGAGAATAGTCCTTCGCAAATCAAAGCCCCTAAAGAACTCTGACCCCCTAGTATAGATTTCGTTATGCTCAAAGCCAAACACCGGGATGTTATTCTTTTTTAGAGCACTAGAAAACGGATTCATGAAACCATATCTGATTTCTGCATCGAACCAATCAAGTTCCCCAAAGTCTCTGGATTCCATAAGAAATGCATCTATAGATCCAGATGCTACCAATTCTGTCATTACCCTTGCATCTCGCTCGAGTACGCGATTGTAATGCATCCCCCCAACGAGGTAGGTAGTTCCTCTACTTCCCTTGTGCTCTTGCACGTAACGGGTTTGCACACTTTGAGGCAAGTTACAGTACTGCTTTTCTTGCGCATTCGCAGGGATTGACCCCAATAAGACAAGACCACTCAATGCATATTCTCTGATTTTCATAAGAAAAAGTGTCTCGACAGCCAATTTATATTTATTCAAAAAAACAATAAAAATAAATTACTGGGTTGGGACAGCAAAACTAGATTATTCACTTGCCAGTTCCGTTGCGATCTTAAGCGCCCTATCATGGTTCTTGTTTGAAGCCCGAAGATGGATGACTGCAGCCCCGCCTCTTCCTGCCGATGCATGATAGATCTGCTCGATATTGATATACGCATCACCGAATTTTCTTGCAACTAATGCAATGAATCCTGGCCTATCATCGAGGACCTGGAGCG
>CAZFPU010000022.1:0-16410 GCA_964521145.1 uncultured Methanosarcinales archaeon
GGTTGGTTTTTACATTAAATTACTAAACTGAGCACTAAGTGTTTTGGCAAAAGTTTTAACATCTTCTCACCAATCAATGTGTACCTAGAAGGTGCGGCAGGGACGTTATTTTATATACTAGTTATTGCAAAAGAAACAAAATGGTTTCAAAGTCCATTAGGACAATTATCTGCATTCTTTTGTTGACTATTGTTGTGCTCTCTTCTAGCGGCTGCACTACTATAAAGAAATGGTGGAATAAGAATGATAGGGAAGAAAATAAAAAAGTGGAGCATGAACTGCAATGCCTTGCCTGCGATGCACTTTCATGCGATGCCTGCAAGAAAAATACACAGTGCGTCGATGGAATTTGCGGCTGCAAACAATGCGCTGAAACGGTTGACCCGAACGCCACCACCCAAGCAAATCCAAAGTACCTCCTATTCCAGCTCTCGAACGCAAATCCGGAGATTCCAGTCAGAAACCCTGCGGGGATATCCACGAAAGCACAGATCGAGAAGGCGGTTGACGAAATAGTAGCAGCGATCGGGGAGCGTGGCGACCATGTGAACCAACAGCTCGGCTTTACCACGGGACCTCTCATGTTCGACCTCACAGACGAGCAGATGCGCATCCTTATCGCAGACTCTTTTGCAGTCGCCGAAGAAAAGAACGTGGCCGTTGCCTTTCACATCGACGACTCGATGTTTTGGAACGCTCGCAAAGATCTCTGGTCTAATAAAAACAACGTCGAGTGGAGTGACTGGCAGGGTACGATCGTCCCGCATCGCATTATCGGCTGGGTTGCAGATGGGAAGCCCGTTCTTGCCCCTCCCATGTGCTACAACAGCCCCGCAATCAAGACGGAAGCTGCACGCATTGCCCGCGATGTCATCGGCCCTGCAATAAAGAGAGGACTAGACCACCTCAACACCATCGGCAAGCCCTACCTCTTCGCCGGCGTTATGGCCGGATGGGAGACACGCATCCAGGACGAGATGGCGAATGGCTCGCATGTCTACTACGCCTACTGTGCGCTCCATAATCTCGGGTACAGCACGCAGAATTTGCCCGCAGATATATCCGCAGCGCGTGGACGCATTGTCACTGATTGGGTCACGCTCTGGACCAAAAATCTTGTTGCCGCTGGAATTCCCAAGACACGTGTCTATACTCATATAGCATTCCCTGGAGACGCGTCGCCGAGCGAACCCTTTACTCCTGCTTTCAACGAGTATTCCTATCCGGGTTTCAGTATTTACGGCGCGGGCACGTACCCCGTATTCTACAAAAAGCTTGCCGCGCGCGCGGCGACGCCATGGGGCATTTCGGAGGGCGCGAATGTGAACTTAGCCAATTCCTTCAGCGGCGGGACAAGTGCTTCTGGCTATACGATGGAGCAATATCTAGGTGGTGCTTTCAATCACGGCGCGGTTTACATTAATGTTTTCGGCTGGGGAGATCAGAGCGCAGAAGGGTATAGCCAGGGCACCCAGAGCACTGAAGCGATAACGGCGTACCAGAAATTCCTGCGAGGCGAGTCACTTGGGGAAGGAAGTGGAACAACCGTTCCTCCAATAAATTCTGACAATGATCTTTTTTCCAAAGTCCAAAAGATACAAGTGAATCTTCCCGATTGGCTCAGCCAGCATCCCGACCAGCAACCCAACATCCAACCTCTTATGCAAAAACTTGATGAATATATGAAAACGGGTAATGCGACAGAAGCCGAAAAAACTGCCGATGAAATTTTAAATATCATAGCGCAGTAAGAATCCCCAACCGTCTACCTTTTAAACACAGCTCGGCAGGCGCATTGAATTTTTGTACGATCAACAATTCTGCAAGGCTCGACCTGAGGATGCTAAAAATTTTGCACTTTGTTTTCGAGAAAAAGATGATCGATAAAAAATAGATCCTAAAATTACATCAATAGATCCCATTCAATTGCTTCTGCTTTGGATTGCTCATAAGAGACACTATAAGCCGGTTCAGTTCCTTCTCCTCAAATGGCTTGTTTATGAACCCGAAAGGCTCCTTTGAATTTGCCTGCCGCAAAAGCTCGCTATTGCCGGTAAGGTAGATAATGGGAATCGAGAGGCTCTCATGGATCTTGTTCGCCGCCTCGATGCCATTCATTTTCCCTTTAAGGCCGATGTCCATGATTATTAGATCTGGTTTCAAAAGGCTTGCTTTCGAGATCGCCTGTTCGCCGCTCGAGGCCGTTGCTGCTATCTTGTAGCCAAAGCCCTCGAGCCGCTCTTTTATATCGGTTGCTATGATCATGTTGTCTTCCACAACAAGGATGCTAATTTTTGCCATTATGCGCCTCCATAGGGAATACAATCTCAAATGTCGTTCCTCGCCCATTGCGTATCTGCAAAGTCCCATCGAGCTGGGATATCAAGGTCTTTACGAGCCTCATGCCAAGGGTATCTGAAGTCTCGATATTAAAATCATTCGATAAACCAACCCCATCATCGCTTACGATCATTTTTGCCTGATCATCAGAAACAGTGAATTCTATCTTTATGGATCCCTTTCTTTGGTTGGGGAACGCGTACTTGAGAGAATTCGAGACAAGCTCATTTAGGATAAGCCCACAGGCGATAAGCGAGTCTATCTCAAGGAGCAGTTTCTCGACGCGAATATCAAAGTGGATGCGATCCTTGCTCACCCCATAGGAACCCAGCAGCATCTTCATGAGGTTATTGATATATTCATCGACACGAATCGATTTTAGGTTCTGGGATTTGTAGAGCTGCTCATGCACAAGGGCAATTGAACGTATCCGTGCCTCGCCTTCCCTGAAAATTCGCAGCGCTTCCTCATTCTTGATCGTCCTCGATTGCAGATTCAAAAGGCTTGAGATGACCTGAAGATTATTCTTGACGCGGTGATGGATCTCTTTTAAGAGGATCTCTTTTTCCTGTAGCGAGCTTATGATCTCTTGCTCGATCTTTTTTCGAACCTCGATCTCTTTTTGTGATTTTTGGTAGAGCTGTGAATTCTCAATCGCTATCGCTGCCCGTGCCGCGAGGTTTTCTGCGATAAGCAGATCGGATTCATCATAGAGGTACCCTAATTCAGCTGAAATGAAACTGATAGCTCCGATACTCTTGCCACGAAGCACGATTGGGACCATCATGATCGATTTCATGCCAAGCTGCCTCAGTATCTCAAGATGCTCGACATCCTTACTTGCCTTGACCAGCATTTCATCGGGGATCTCGTGATATAGTTCAGACGTAGCGCTTCTGATGACTTGAGGTAAACCTTGCGGGGCATTGGGATCGGTTGGAAATTTAACGCGTATTTTTTCGGCCCATTTTAGCTTACTAGGATCTTCATGTGCAACGGCAAGTTGATTGAGTGAACCATCCTCTCCCAGAATATGCACGGCGCACCAGGTAGCGATATTAGGAACAGCAAGCTCGGCAACTTTTTTGAGTGTTAACTCATAGTCTAGCGATTGTGAAAGCAGCGAACTTGCCTCTGCGAGGAATTTTTGCGTCTCTTCTGCGCGCTTTCTAAGAGTGATATCGATGCTTACGCCGCGAAGTCCGATTGGCTCCTTTCCTTCGAAAATGGGAGTTATATGAGATTCTACCCATAGTATCCTTCCATCTTTTGCCATGCGGCGAAACTGAGTGGTTCCAACACTTCCTTGCTTAAAGATCGCGTCGATCTCATCTAAAATTTTCTCGCGATCAGCTGGATGCACAATCGATAGGAAAAGGCTTGGATCAGAGAGCCAATCCTGCGCGCTATAGCCGAGCATCTGCTCTATATGCTTGCTCACGAAATCAAAATGGAAATTTCCTTCTTTTGGGTTGCCCATCAATTCCCAGACAACTCCAGGCACTGTTGCTATGACATTATCGATTCGCAGCTTCTCTGAGCGAAGTTCGGCAAGGATCCAAGATTTCTCGCTCTCGATCTTTTTTCGATGCGTGATATCTAGGACCACACCAACCACCTTATCGACCTTCCCTTTGGAGTTCGGGATGGCTACCCCTCGCTCCTCGAGCCAGATCACCTCTTTATTGTCAGGACGAATGATCCTAAACTCAGAACGATACATCTCTGCTCTTTTTACTGCATTCTCCACAATATTGCTGTGGCGCTCACGATCGTCGGGATGAAGCAGGCTAAAACCATGCGTCGATGATTCGATCTTGTCCACGCCATAGATCTCTTTGAGATTAGGACTTGCAGTTATCTCCTCAGTAGTGGGATTCCATTCCCAGGTGATCATTTTTGCCGACTCAAGCGCAAGCCGATGGCTTTGCTCAGCTCTCTTGAGATCTTCTTCTACTTGCTTAGTCTTAGTTATGTCATGCGTGGATACCACCACCCTATCCACGCTTCCGGCAGCATCAAGCACCGGAACGGCGCTTGCGATATGCCACGTCTCCTGCTTGGTCTTTTTATTGATCGATTGAATGATAAAATCCTTGACGGTGATCCCTTTAAGCGCTCTCGCCGTAGGATATTGGTCATGAGTGACCATGTTCCCAAACTCATCTTTGTGCTCAAAATCACTGGCGAGCTTGGACATAGGTTGGCTCATGAACTCCTCAACTGAATCAAATCCGGCGCTTTTGGCAGCGGCAAGATTCGCATAGATTATCTTCCTGTTTGAATCAAGAACTAGTACGGTATCGGTTATCGTATTAAGCGTCGTATCTAGATGATTCTTTTCTATATCTACTGATTCTTGGCTAGTAGGCATTATGTTTTGATGATTTTCTCCATGAGTATCAGATCAACTGCTCCCAGAATTCCAAAAAAACAACATGAGCGTCAACTTATATAAATCTTTCGACGACGAATCTATATATTTTTCAAGAAAGCATCAGTTTGATAATTGGTATTTTTGATATTATAAATAAAACAAGATTCTGCTGTGAAAGCTTGGGCACTTAATCAGAATTCCAAAAAACGTTATTTTTTTGTAACCCTCATTTTGAACACAGCATTTTCGCCAATAAGAAATAAAGAGCTCACGCTAACTCAAAAACAATCAAAGTAAAAAAATCAAAGAACTTATCTTTGTCTTCTTCGCTTTTCCTTCTTCATTCTTTTACGCTGCCACTTCCAGCGCATCTGACGCTTCTTTTTCCAGCGTCGTGAACTTCGTTTCATGCACGTTGCTTCCCTAGAGTCTAGGTTAATTGACCTCCAAATAGTTTTATATTTGGATTTAGAATTCTATTTATAAAGGTTTGCCAAGTAAAATTCAGTCAAAAAGTTGCCTTGAACGTAAAAAATAACCCTCGAATCGATATATTTATAGGTAAATCGGCTACATTCGCAGTATAATGCGCAGCAAGGCCCTAACTGCCTCCCTTGTAATCTTACTGCAATCACTCCCTTCTATACAAAGCGCTCACGCAGAAGCAATCCAGCCAGGATATTATTCTCTTGATAGTGCGGTTCTTGGCTCACGAAGCAATGAGCTCAATGAAATGGTAGCGCTCGCAGAAGAGCACAGGGACGTTGGGCGCTTTGATGATGCGCTTCGAGAGCAATGGCGAAAGTATGCATTTATCATTCCTTTAGAAAGAGCACAGGAAGCCGAAGATATCGCGCGCTCTATTTTAGAGAAACATCTTGATCAATATAAAAAAGAGGGAATAACAATCGATAGCGTTGTGCAGCGAGATCCACACTTTGATAATCCCGGTAGGTTCCAGGTATATGAAGCATCTGCACAATCGCCCTGGTATGCAACCGTTCTCGTACGAAAGGGAGGAAATTACAGGGGCAATGGATATCTGCCCGAGAGTGTCGCCGTGCTGCATGAATACCAGCATGCGCAGGAAGTGGTGCCAGGTAGACCCAAGTTTAGCTCTAGCCCCTCAGGAAACAAAGGCATGGAACTCATGACCTCGCTTACGACCCTGATCACGCTTGACCATATCTACAAGCAGCTGCATCAAAAAAACGATAGAGAGGAAGTGGACCATGGTGCTAGCCTTCAGTGGGGCAAATTTGAAGTACCAATAGGAATGATCGCGAATTTCTATAGAGACCTGCAAAAAGAATATGGATCCTTGGCAAAGGCAATCGCGTCTCCTGCATCCATAGAATTCATAACGGCTGGAAGCATGGCTCAATTAAAGCCAAGCACGAACCATTGAATGGGTCGTCTTGATTATTACATCAAAATTATTACATCATAAAAATCCGGTTTAGTTGATCGATACAAAGATACTATTAGAAACGCTCATTTTTCTTCTCATTCTCAATCGCATGATTGCCCTTCTTTTTCCACATCTCAAAGAAGATCAAAGCAATGGGGATGCCAAAGTCGCCTGCTCGCTCGATGAATTCCAGGAGGTTGATTGCGGGACCGGTGCTTATGAATAAGGATTCGGTGATCAGTTTCCAAGCCAAAATAAATGCATACAACGCGATTGAAGGCATTGCCAGAACCAGTAATGCCAGTCCGATCTCGATCATCCCAAACCAAATAAGAAATGAGGGGGTTGCGTTGATTCCAATTGAAGCGAAATGCGTAGTGAGCAGTGGTTTTTGAAGAACAATAGCATAGCCTGCATGCCCAATCAACAATAATGACAAAGATATCCTTACTATCCACTCGACCCAGTCTAGCTTTTTCTCCCGATAATAGATGAGCGCAAGCAGCGCAAGCGCTGGCCCAAAATTTCCTGCTCGCTCGATGACCTCAAACCAGCTCATTCCCGCAATTGGCCTTAAAAGCGCGGTCCATACACCCCAAAAAAGCATCCACCAAAGGAAAGGTTTGTAGACGTAAAATAAGACAAAGATTCCAAGAAAGATATCGATTGCTCCAATGAGCGGCATCAGCTTGAACGCGAGAGTTTGTGGAATCCCAAATGGAACAAAAAACGCAGCCCATTCTTTTTTTGCGAGCAGACCCCAGATGCCATGCCCAATAAAAGTGAGCGCAATGGTTATTCGCAGTATCCAAGAAAGGATTTGATATTTTTGATCGAAGTTTTTCATACGTTGTGTTAGCTGCTGACTGGGACCGGAGTAGTAGATGAGGGGGTCAACACAGTTTCTTTTGATATTTCTTGAGAATGCGACTAAGCCTATTATCGGTTTAAATATCTATGGAAGAAGAATAGAGAGGCCATAAACTTAATCATTTTATTACACTTTTCGGCGTTTAGCATCTTCGAACTATTCGCTGTCGCAATCAAAGAGGTGGCTGCCCCGTAGGGGGCGTCCCCCGCAACACCTTCGCTATCGATAATAACATAGTTCGACCTGATGATGCTAAACGCCCTGCAATGTTCTTAAGTTTAGGATCTCAAGAATAGAGAATCAAGTATCCAAATCAAATAGCAAAAAAAGAAAAAAACAATAAAAAAATAATCCTATTGAGGAACTATCTGTCCTCGAATCGCTCCGCCAAGAAATTGGGTCGTATGGATATTGACATATGTTTCACCGGCCAATATCTCATCCTCGAAGTCAGCAGGGAAATTCCACGAGCCCACTTTATGATTTCCGATAGGCAATGCAAACAATACGCCTGCGTTCTGCCCTGGTTTTGCAAATCCGTGGATGTGCGCCGCCGTCTCATCTAGTGGCCCATTTATCAAAATGTCATAATAGAGGACATTATGCTCCCTATCGACTAAAAACGTCCCTACTCCTGTTGCGGATACTGCTCTTTTTGGAACTTCATAAATGCCACGGATCTTTGCTTCCATGGTTACATTAATATTTTGAAAGAAAGGCAGATCAGCAGTCAAAATATGCATGCCTGGCTGGGGCCGATCCTCAAACAATGGCTTTTGGCTTATGATGATCCTATCATAGAGATCAATATTGGTCTGGGGCATCTTGTAGAGAAACTGCCCAACGCCGTTCTTGGTTACTTTTAATTCCCCTAAATTAAGCACGTAGCCGGTATCAGTATCTTCTAGTGCCACCTCATATACTCTGGCATTCTCAGGCAAAAGATTCTTTACCTTTACCTGAATAGAATAGAGCTTGTTTCCATAGGTACTCTTTGATTCCTTAAGATAGACCACACCAGAAGCGGCTGATCCTATCTCATTATCCAAATCTATCGTGCTCAATGTTGCTGGCGCCGCAAGAACGCTGCTTACGCACATGAGCGCTATTACCATGATTACAGTTATGCTTTTCATTGTACTACCTCCCTAAGTGTGCCTATTGATGGACTGAATTTGAATACTATAACCAACCCCAACCCTATCTTGTTTTTCTTAGTATAAAAGTATTTCTAGGGTGCAGTCAATAGGATCTTTTGGAAGGTATTGCTTTTTTAAGGGATCGCATCAATATGATAGGAATTTTTTTGAGGGATGCGTATCAAATAAGCTTTGCTTCTAAAAAATAGCAGCGAAAAGCGCACAACAAAAATAAATAAGTGCCCCCGACGGGATTCGAACCCGTGTCTTCGGCTGTTTTCAGCCAAGCATATGAAATGCTTCTCGTGCTACGAAAAGCCGAAATGATTGGCCGGGCTACACTACAGGGGCCTAAGGGATTTCGTATTTATATTGGATTTTTAAAGGTTATTGTTTTATCCTGTAAGGAGTACCAAGAGGAACCAGACGGTTAATCTCCTCTAAATGCTTGGCATTGATCCCAATCTCATAATTGCGGCTTTTAGAATAGAATTGATATCCATTTTCATCGACAGTAAGAAAGCCAGCGCCGACAACCGCATAGCTCCAGCCTCTTCGAGCAGGCATTTGGTGCGTTGCGCCATCACTAATCCTCATGTTTCTTAAATCCCGTCCCGTCTCATTGAGCTCGGTGCGATATCTGACTCCATGCGAATCAAGAAAGCGACCAAGCATGGTGGAATGACCATCGAGAAGCGATGGGCTCACGAGCATTACTGGGTTTCTTCCAAGCAAGGATGTTTTAAGGCTCAATTGCATTATCCGATACTCATCTTGCTCTGTTGGCCAGCCGGGAGCAAATGTTTGGCCAGGTAAAGAATGATAGATGGAATTTGTTATCTTCTCAATACCCATTGCGATAGAAAAACCACATACCACTATAAATATTTCCAAAAAAGTTCTACTTGACCGTTTGGAACGTGTAAAGAACCCGCTCAAAGCCCTCAATGAGCGGCTGCACCTGCTGCGCTTGGGCAAGGTTATAGAAGGGCTTGGATAGCTCGCGTAGGGTCGAATCCATTTTCAGATTCTGCTCCGCTTTTCCAATAGAAAATTCAGGCGCAAAATACCCTTCCAGGAAACGATAGGTAAAATCCTGCATACCTTCTCTGGACTCAAGATGAGCCAGTCCATCTTTTCGGACATACTCAAGATATAAATTGATGAGCTTTCCACAGGTATGCAAAAAAGTAAATGCGTCAAATCCCTTGTAGCGATCAGCGAATTTCTCTTTGGAGATATCAAGCATGCTTCCAAGATCTGTAGCATAGAGCGAACTCTTTGATATGTCATCACCTACTAAAGCCATGTTGCCCACGTGCCCATCCATGTATGCAAGGCCAATTGAATGGAACGCGCGCATGGTTTTTCCCCCAAGCTTTGCTAATCTTCTAAAATACACATCAACTGCCTCCTTGTTTGGTTTTCTGGCTAGATCGCTGAATTGCCCATTGACTCGTGGTGTGAGAGGAACCCGATATGCCTGAAAATGAAGATTGTCTCCATAGATGTCTTTAAGATCAGGAAAATATCCCTCTAGCGCGAGCTTTGGAGCGATAATGGTAGTTGGCTGTGAGCTTGTGTCAAAGCCTTCAATGACATTGCGAACCCTCGTGGTGTATTTGGCCCGATTTTGAGCTTCTTTTTTATCCATCCCATGCAGAGGAGCATACTCTCTATCGAAATAACGCATCACCCCAGTATCGTCTATTTTTCGCTGCTGGATGATGCGCTCTAAAGCGCCAGCATGGTTTTTGGCATCGACAGGCGCTATAGTTATCTCCTCTGGGAAGGGGAAGAAGCCGTTACGTACATACAGCAAATTACCACCTGCGCCAATTACTTGCAGTCCATCAAATCTTCCGAATTGGTAATCGGTTGGAGAGCACGTCACATCAGGGCTCTTGATCGTTATACCTCTTCCCGCCGCTTCGAAAATAGAATCAAGCACGTCTTGCTTTGCTTCCCTAGATGCTAAGGCGACTACAGCTTCAAGCTCATTTTTGGAAAGGCAGTGGCTTGTAACCTGGATTTTTTGCTTTTTCCCGGGTTTTGAAAATGAATACTTTTGCATGTACCCTCGAAAGGTAGGCTAGTTTTTAAATTTTTGTATATTTACTACTTATAAATAGTATCTAATCAATCCTTTCGCCGATTGGGAGCGACATGAGGCAAAAGCGTGTGCACTCATTCTTCGTGCATCCGGATGCTTCGCTCAACCTCATTGAAATGAAAAATGTAAGAAAAATGGGCCCAGCGAGATTTGAACTCGCGCGCTCTGGCTTGCTAAGAACAGCACCAAGGCGGTGCATGGACATATAAGACCTGCGCTTAGCTTTAAGCTAATCAGCGCTCTAACCAAGCTGAGCTATGAGCCCATCTAAAGAAAGCCGAATTGGGGACTCTATTTAAAGGTTTTTGGAATAAAAAAGCCAAGATTTTAGTAAAGTTCTCAATAAGAAAAAAGCTAATACAACAAGGCTAGCAAGAACAATCCATTAATATTTTAAAAAAATAAAAAAATAAGTAAAAGAGGCAAGTGTATTAAACATGAGAAGGTCTAGTTTGTTACCTTTCGTAAGTAATAATTTTAACAATATTTTTAAAATGCCAGTTATTCTCTCAAGGTTATGAGCGCAATTTCGACGTCCAGATCGCAGGCCAGATTTTTCCTAATCGAAACTACGCTTGGCAATACTATTTTGCCCGCCTCGTCAAAAACACTCGTCAACATCATTGAGAATACATACGCTCACAAGGAGGTATCCGATCTTGCCATTGGTGAGCGCGTACTCTATCGCAAGGATGCTATCAATAAGCCATTAGAAGAAATAGAGGCTGTCCTTTTGGAAAGCCCGCGCTATGCGGCTGCTGATGGGGCCTTGCATAAGATACAATTCGAAAAAAAGATCAGCAGGTTTCGCCATGATCTGATCTTGAGCATTGCTGCTAGCTGTAACATTACAAAAGACAACCTTGAGCAAAAGATTTTCAAAGTAGATGAAAATGATTTTAGCGATTCCCAATACGCTGCAATGGAAGGACAGGTGCTTTCAATTCTTGAACCCTATGAATTCAAGCACCCTTACAAAAACGCGACAACGATACGCAATTGGCTCAATGGACAAACCAAGGCGGCTGATGATTGGGATGTTTTTTCTAAACTCTCGGAGGTATATCCTTTATTCGAAGAATGGGTCAATCCAAACACCGCGCTTGAAAAAGAGCATGAGCTCTATACGACAGTTCGCAGGACCATCATGCGTTATATCGCATCGAAAGGAAAAGAAAAACAGGCGAAAATAGGCAAGCATCCCAAGGGCAATGGACCAGGGTTATCTATCGCCCCAGAAATTGATCTCGTGGTTTCCGAGTTCTTTGGTGATGTCAGTTCTGAATACTCGCTTGCAAGAATACTCTCGATAAAGCCAATAGAGCCAAATCCATCGATACGATCTAATGCAACTCCTGCGATTAGCTTAAGCGATGGCATAACAACGCCAAAGAATGCCAAAGCCAATATAAGAGCACTGAGCACTAAGGAGCTCTATGATGCGCACAATGTGGTCAGAGATGTCCTTCTCGATGTGATTTTCAACTACAATAAAGCGCTCGATACCAAAGAACCCACTGGATTTTTGGGAACGCTTGGCCTTTGGTATGCTGGTTATAAGCCATCAGATTACCACTTAAGTATCGGCGGTTTCTTTGGCTATGTTCTGTCAGAACAGGGGTCATTACCGGCGCAGTTCACTGCATCTTGGAGGCAGCGCTATCTTGCCAGTAAGAGGGCAGTGTCAAATGCAAGCCCAGAAGTACCTGCTGATTCCTTGATCAAAATCTACAAGGACATTGAAGGTCTTTGCGATCACATGCTCAATCTAGAACATGGCTCTTGGCAGAAACTTCTTAGCACGTATAGAAAGATAGCAGTTGGTGTTCCAAACCAAGCCTGGACTTTGCTAGCAGAAGCATCAAGACAAGAAGGCTACAAGAAAGACCAGATTTTTGATAAGCTCAAGAGACTATATGATATCGATCCCAGAATAGACAAAGTGTCTTTGGTATCCGTTGCGCACGCACACCCAAAATACCGCAAGCTCAGAGATGGGCTCATAACTAAACGAGGCGCCATGAGCAGTTTGCTCATAGATCTTGGCATTGAGAATCCTGACATTCTACAGAGGCTATGGACCAAAGAGGAGATGAAAGCAAGCTTAGAAACATTTGGGTTAAGTAGGTTCATGCAATTCGTAAATCCATATAACTTCCTGCATGAGAGAGATGTGTATCAAAGGACTTTAGGAAAAAAGTAAGAATGCGCCAATCCTTTCTCGCCGATTGGGAGCGACATGAGGCAAAAGCACGTGCACTCATTCTTCGTGCATCCGGATGCTTCGCTCAACCTCATTGAAAAAAACATGCGCCAGCCGAGATTCGAACTCGGGTCACAGCCTTGGCAAGGCCGCATCTTAACCACTGGACGACTGGCGCGCGAATAAAAATGGTGGGCCCGACCAGGTTTGAACTGGTGACCTTCGCCTTGTAAGGGCGACGTCATTTACGGTAAAAATGACCGCTAGACCACGGGCCCAATGCAATCTTTGCTAGAACAGAAGTTGCTTTAAAAAGCTTACGCATGAAAAAATAGGGAGATTTGGCCTCTTTGGCAGAAGTCAATGAATACGAATAGAGAAATCAAAAAAAGTTCCAAAACCACCTTATTCTTCGATTGTTTGTCTTGCATTAAGGCCGCAATTGGGGCAGTACTTTTCCTCTGCCTCGATCTCGGTCTCGCAAAAATCGCATATGAGCTGCTGCAAAGTCCCACCTCTTTCTGAGCGTATGCGCAATTTGAGTTATTAGTGTTTTCCCTAGAGGAGTAGGTTATTAAATTTTTCGATATATTCTCTGAATAAACCAATTCTTTTTTCTGAATTGCTTTTTGTTGCAAAAACTAAAAATCTTTAAATTGACCATATATCGGAATAAAAGGAACCACACACTATCTACGAAAACATGACACTCATGGCAACCCCTCCGGTTTTTGGCAATATCACTAGATCAATCCAGGCACAATATTCGAGCGCAGAGCCATTCATAGAAAACGTGACGTTCCCTGAATTCATCCTTTTTATCCTGGTGATCGTCCTGACTTTCATTGTAGGCGCGGTTGTAAGCGTAAGCTTTGCTCGCTATCTCAAGACGAGGACATCTGAAGCTACCGCAAAAACAGCATCGAAATTCCTGATGTATGGCCTCTATGCCCTTGGCCTCTTCATCGCATTCCACTATATCATTGATTTTAACATAAGTGCAAGCCTCGCTGCATTGGGAATTTTAGGAATTGCGATAATTTTCCCCATGATCCCCATCTTGCAAAATTTTGCCTCGGGGATTTTGCTCTCAATTGAGCGTCCGATGCAGGAAGAGGATATTGTAGAGTTCCAGGGAGAGTTATGCCGAGTCAAAAGCGTTGGCTTAAGAAAAACGGTCCTTCAGGCGAACTCAGGAAAGATCGTCATAATCCCGAATTTAGTGTACATGAATCTGATGCCAATCATCAATTACAGCAAGGGCGAATTCATCAAGGTGAAGATCCCTTTGAGCATAGACCCAAAAAGCTCGCTTGAGGATGCGACCGCAGTAGTCCAGCAAATCCTCAAGGACCATCCAAGCGTCCTGCCTAATATCCCCAAAAAGAAGCAGGACAAGATAACCATGCTCCTTGAAATCCCCGCGAATTTCTTCTCAAGCAAGGAGAATCTCGATAAATTGACGCCTAAAGTGCATATTACGCATCTATCCAAAGATAAATTGAACCTCGACATAATCTTTTGGACGTGGGATATCATGCTCAAGGAGACGATCGTTTCGCAGGTCTTGGAGAAGGTAAGAGTTGAGTTTGAGAAGAAGGGGATTGTTCTGGGGGTTGAGTAGGTTTCTTGTTTTTTTGAAATTTATAATAAATCGCTTAAGTTTCTTTATGGATGGGTGTAGCATCTTCTAGCCAGCGTATCTACCCTGGGAAAAAGGGGTTTCGTTCCTCAACCCCTGGTCATTATTATGCGGTGCCGCAGCGTACTGTTGAGAGAGCGAAGGCACCGCACAAAACTTTGCCGGAGGCGGAATGATTTTTATTATTCCTAACTTAATTTTGACGGCGCAACCCCGCAACACACTGATCACCAAGAATCGCAAGGCTCGACCTGAGGATGCTACACCCATCCATTCGCATCTATGATTGGTTGTGCTGATTTAGAACTCAGAATTTGCTTGATTTATTCACTCGTTACCCTTACCCACTCGTCGCTGCTTCTTCCTTCAATTCTTTTTTCGATGCAAGCATGACCTCAATCTCGCCAAAATGCTCTTTTTGCTCAAGATCTATTTTTCTCTGATTAGACAGATGCAAAAGCGGAATGAACGTGAATATCTTATCTTCTTTTTGCTGGGAAGGCACTAATTGTGAAAACATCATCTTTTCGTTCTTTCCCTTGAAGAGATATGCATGGATCTTGCCATAGACTTCCCGTATGACTCCGGTGATATCTCTGCTTTTTCTGGGAGCATATGTATGCGTTGGAGGAATGTGATTGAGGATCCTTCGGTTTTTCACTTCTAAAGCCTTCTCAAGGGCTTCCATTAAGTCATAGATCGAGACTTTTCGCTTTCTTGGCTGCGGCGTTCTTGGAATAAGTGGAGGCATATCGCCAGCCCCCCTATGCACAGGTGCATCGGTAAGATCGAGCTCGTCAGGCAGTGATTCCATTGGGTCTGCAAGCAGCTTGTCAAGCTCCATGATGTCATCATGGAGCAGCCTGTTTGATTTTATCTTAAGAAGGATCGCAGAGGCAAGCAGTACTTTTCCTGAAAGCCTAAGATCGGCTTCCTGCATCTGCCGAATTGCGCGGATATATTTCTGGGCAAGCAGAGATATGTTGACATCCCAGGGGTCCATCTGCTCTGATTTCACCAGTTCATACAGAATTCGCTGCCAGGTAACTTCATCCTGCTCATAGATGATCTGATACACTCGCTCATGCCCTTCCATGGCTTAAAAATATCGTCTGGAATATATAAATTTAACCCTAGAAGATGGTGACAAAATGAACAAATAAGCTTAACCAACAATGCCTCCAAAACTTACATTAAACCCATTGGCTGTTAGCATCCTCAGGTCGAGCCTTGCGAAAATTACAAAGAGTGTGTTGCGGGGGACGCCCCCCAGCTTCCCACCAAGTCTGGCAGGTGTGTGCAGCATTCACTTCGTTCAGCCCCTCAGTTACAAGGGGATTGAGCGTAGCGAAATCGCATGTCGGTGTCAACGAACGATGTCGTTGCGGGGCAGCCACACCTTGTATGAAAACAGTGATAGGCGAGAAGATGCTAACAGCCAATGGCAACAATTAACCTCTCCGCCCCTTATTTTAAAAATCGATACATTAATATGCTATAAAACCCTATTTATTCTGGGTGGTTTGACTGACTAAAGTCCTTATTGTGGAGGATGAGTGCATAATAAGTCTTGCTTTAGCGAGCACCCTACGAAATTTTGGTTATTCTATTAGCGGTGTGGCATCTAGTGGTGAGAAAGCAATTGATATTGCCCTTGCCCGCAAGCCCGACATTATCCTTATGGATATTCGACTGAAAGGCGAAATCAATGGTGTTGAGGCCGCGCAGGAGATCAACAATCATATCCAGACACCGATACTCTATCTGAGCGCGAGTGCTGAACTGCTCAAGGATGCAAACATCGAATATCCCTTCTCATTTCTTGACAAGCCTTTTAATGAGGACCAACTGATCTATAAGATGGAGTCAATGCTTGAAGAGAGATACGGATCCTGCTTTTGATACAAAGTAAGTCGCTGATCTGAAAACGCAGTTTCTTTGGAATGTAATCGATGGGCAAGTTCTCTGCCAGGCATCCCTAAATAATAGGTCATTTTTCCACTCAACGACTCATCCCTTGCAACCTGCATCATATTCTCAATAAAAGGCCTAGAATATCCCTTATCTTGGATTAGTTTTCTTGTGTCATCATAGGTCACGTGATTCAGTGCTACTGTAAAACAAAGCGATGGCAGTGCAACCCATAATGCAATTTTTGATGCCTTCATACGACCAGGTACGAGGATACTTTATGTCAAAAACCACCGGTGAAACACCGGTGGCATGATACGGTGGTTCCACAAGCGAGTGGTTTTTGAGCATGCTCGGAATACCACTTGATGTTTACTCACGGTAAACCACCACTCCAAGAGAT
>CAZFPU010000023.1:0-16297 GCA_964521145.1 uncultured Methanosarcinales archaeon
CTTGCTGCAATTTTTCGAGCTCATCCTTTGAGAGCTCATTGCCCAAATTCATAACGGCGCCCGTTGTCCTATCCTGGACGATGATATATCCCTTTCGCTCGCCAGTGGGGCTGTATTCTATCCGAAGAGCCTTGGTTGGATCGCCTGGCATCTCGAATTGGGCTGTTATTTTCAATGAAGGCGGCCATTGGCCTTCAGCCTTAAATCCTTCAAGCTTATTGGTGAGTGTTAATTGAGAAAATTCTTCATCCTCTGATTTTCTGTGCCTGATAATCAGCGTGGCTCCAGGCACAAGTCCTCTGGAATCTATCTCGGCCTGTTCTCCAAGAGGGGCATCAATGGTTACTTTACCTTGATGTAGTTTGCCTACAATAATCTTCTGGCCCTGATCACAAATGCTGTTTTCAGGGCAATGTCCTGTTGTCAGAAAAGCGATCTCGACACCCTCGACTTTTGCCGAGAATACATATTCGTACTTCTCGCCCATATCTATCTCAGATTTATCCAGAAATTTAGTGACCTTACCATTGCCCGTGCGCAGCACGCCCTTCTCATCAACGGTACAGCTGCCTTCGCATTCGTGGTATACCCCTTTATTTGATCCAAGCTCCAATAATCCCTCTGTCCTTATGAAAAACCCGGAATCATCCGGAGCTTCCAGATGTTGACCATCTTTGCCTTTCCAGATTATCTCGACAAGCCCTGAGTCGAGAACTTTCATCAAGAAAGCGCCTCCTTTGATGGTGATGCCTTTTGACGAATCTGGATCGTATATGAGCGCCGTCGTGTCCTCAGTCAATTCCAGTCGCATCGTATTTGGATCAAAGAGTGCCCCTCCTTCCAGAGTTATTTTTTTCCCCGGGAATCGTTCATCGGTTATGGAACCTTCTCCCGAAAGGGCAAGGTGTTCGATTTTCCCATCATTAAAGGTCTCCGTTTGAGGAGAGACAGTGAGTGGTGTTCTTGAATGCGCCGCTATGGAGGTCTTTTTATCGCCATTCATGTATTCTAAAACGCTTCCTTTGACTAATGTCAAATCGAAGTCCTGGCCTTGGAAATTTGATATGACGACTCCCTGCGCGACAACAACGCTCCTGCCTTCCTTCGGGGTAAGCATGGAGAGGACTGAACTTGATTCTGCTGGCTTATAGGTTGCTCCCTTGAATTGCACGCTGCCATCTACCCCTATCTGCGCGCCTTTCCAATCCGCATGGACGATTGTGAGCGCATTTGTTCCTGACTGCACTTTTAGAGTGGTTCCAGTATAGGCCACAATCTGCCCTTGTATGTCACCTAGTCCTATTTTTTTGGCAAATAGCATCCTTAATTCCTGATTCTTATTGAGTAGATCAATTTCGCCTTTCTCCAAGGTAGTCTTAGAATCCAGATTCTCGATTTTTTCCTTTAATTTGGAAGCTGCTATTTCATCTTCAGCAGCTTCCGCGTATACGAATGAAGATGCTAGAGCGAAAAGCACTATCGGCAGAAGAAATGTTCTCATGAGGAATCCCCTCCGGATTTCCAATCATACCTATGTGCAAATGAAAAGATCAGATCATCCCCTTGCGGCTGATCAAAAATGAGGCTGATGATGGTCGTATCAGGATCGTATTCAATTGTCTCATATCTAAACCCATTGCGAAATGCAAGCGATGATAGGTATCCGATCGGCAGGCTATTGGGGTCATTTTGCTGCTCCTCGATAATTCCATCCACATATCCGTATATTTTGCCCATGTCGAATGGGATTGAAGATGAAAATGATTCGATGACATGGATCTGAGAGCCCTCATTCGTTATTCTGAAAGGAAAATCAAACTGTAATCGTATCCTATCTTCGGTTATGGAAGCGATTGGCCAGGTTGCCTCGCTATATTCCTCCCAAATTGGTTCTATAGTGTATCCTTGTGTTTTGAGTGTTTCAAACTCATTAAAGCAGGTGCCGATGTTCTCAGCGATGTAGTAGGATAATTCTTCTTCAAAAACCTCAGGATTCGTCATCCAATTCTTATCGATGTTCCAGAAGAGAGGGATCTCGACAAGGAAATAAGGTATGCTCTGCACTTCAGATAGGTCGTTATACCCTCCTTGCAATGAAACAAGATATACGCCCTCGATCGCAGTCTGCTTAAGGCAGCTCTCCACGTAGGATTGCACCGGGTCGATCTGGTTTGTTTCTATAGTCTGCTCAACAAGTGGCTTTTTTGAGATAAAAGAAACAAGAAAGCTGATGAGAAGGATCACTATTATGAATATAAAAAAAGCTGTCAACTGCGCTTTCGTTTTCATTTATTTAGACTATTGCCTTACTCCGAAACTCTCGATCTTATTTGCTCGCTGCTCTCCTGGAAAGAGGACCCTGCCAGCCTTCCATGGTTATGACTGCTTTCCGAAGTTCAGAATACTTTACCTGGCTTAAAGGGGTATCTGGACCATAGGGCTTATCCCCATTCTCTGGATTTGAGGTGAATCTCCTATAGACTTGCCAATAATGGTGGCTTGGACTGTCGCAGCCGGTGCAATAAGAGCCCATGAGCTGACCTAGCGTAACCTGGTCGATTGTTGTAGGGTTGTATTTGATATTGTTTTTACTGAAGTAGCTCGCTTTAGCCATTAGTTCATGCTTTCCGGTCAATCGAGCTTCCCAATCATGCTGCCCGGCTAGAATGCCCTGTTCTTCTGTTTTGAAAATCATATGGCCGCAAACCGCTGATTGGGCCCAGCAATCCTTTCCATCCGCACCAAGAGGTTCTATTCCAAAAGATTTCAGATATGCAACTCTCCAGCCGTCCCATTTTAGATTATGAGGGTTATTGTTGTTATATGCGAGTGTACCGCCTATTTTACCGTTCAGTGGATTCACATGATCCTCTGGCAGGCATCGGTAGCAGGTTCCCGCTGCTGCTTTCCTGGCATCTTCTTTTTCAAGCAATTCTTTCATGCCTTGTATCATGGTATCTTTTCCGATTTCATGACCTGCACTCAATGTTTCAAAACCAGAAAATTTCCCTATTGGCTTTCCATCAAATATTATACTGATCTCATTCCCAAGCCCCTCTGGCATGACCAGTTCCTTCCCGCTAACTTTCCAAAGCCATGTTGCATCGGTAAGAGTCAATGAACCCACTTTTGTTCCGGCCGGCAATGGACTAGTGAAAAGCGAGACATCACCCTTCACCGACATTGTTGTGGTCTTTCCATCAATAGTGAATTGGATTTTGGTGGCAATACCAGGAAATTCAGGAGCGTCTTTTTTTATCGTCAGTATGGGCTTATTGGTTTCAGCACTGGTAGTATCAATTTCAGCAATTCCTTGTATGTTGATCAAGATGGTTCCTACCTTACCATCAGATTTTGGCACCAAGGATGTCGTTTGTATACTTCCAACGGTAGTTACCTTGCCATTATCCTTTCCAAACAAAAAAAGCATTTCTCCTTTTGCAGGGCTTATCGGAGGGTTATTGCCGAACTGAAAAGAAGGAACGCCATCTACCTTGTCAATTGCAATTCTACCATCTACGGCATGTTGGTGGTACTGGTTTGCGAGTACTACGATATGCCCCTTCTCAAGCTTATTCAAAGAGATGGATCCAGATGCCAGAAGTGCATGCTCAATCCCCGAAGGCAATGGAACGCTGACCATATCTATAACTGAGTTTTTGCCCAGGGTGAATTCGCTCTTATCGACAATAACCCCTTTATCGGTGAATGCCATATTTTGGAAATGCGTGATGATGTCACGGCTCGCTTTGCCCATCGCAAGCATGTTAGTGGAAAGCTGCTTTCTTTCATTTCCTGCGGCTATCTCGAAATGGACCCTGCCTGCATCGGTGTCTATTTTAGAGAGGGTTACCTTGTCAGGAAGCTTGGCGATCCCGAAAAGCTGCTGCGCATACTCAGTATATTCTTTTGAGGTTGCAGCGCTCGAGAATTGTCGTATGAAATTCAAGTATCGATCCTGGCTAACCTGCGCCTTGCCAGCAGTTAGCGGATTCGATGCTGCCATAGCATCCTTTCTGAATTTCTCGGCAAGATCCTTTATTGTCTTCTTTGCAGATTCTGGTGCGTTTGGCTCACTCGCCTTCTGTATGGCAGTTTTGAGAGCCTGTGATTCTTTATTGGCCTCGATATCCTTGATGATTTCCTGCGCCGCGGGATCCTCATTGGGAGTATCCGCATATGTTGGCATGGCAAGAACCAAAAGCAGGATCATGCCGATAGTAATAAAAGAGATTCTCATGGGAGCACCCCAAGGAAAGAAACCTGATGATTTTGCGCGCTGTATTCCTGGGCAAATGAATATGTCAGTGTATCGTCTTTCCAGTCAAGCATGAGGTTTATGATGACAAGCTCGTCGCTCATCTGGATGATTTCGAAATTGAACCCATACTTCGAGGCCATGGAAGCGAGATATCCCAGAGGAATATCACTTGGATTTTTCGATTGCTCTTCCATGAATTGAGAAACAATGGAATATAGGCTGCCAAAAGGAGTGTCAATTGTCGCACTCAAACCCTGGATCGTTTGCTCTGTATTTTCCCTTTTGATCGCCAGGGGATCAAGCAGTGTTATCACGACGTTTTCATCGCTGACAGTGACCAGGGTATGGAAATCAATAGGCATCTCAATAGAGTATCCCTGCTCTTCAAGTGCGGAAAAATTGTTGAGGCAATAATTGAGATTAGCATTCACAAAGCTGGCAATTTCCTGCGCGATTGTCCCCCGGGAGGGTTTGAGCGATGTATCTCTATTCCAATAGATCGGGGTGTCTGCCCCATAAAATTGCATGCTTGGCTGAGGGACATGATAATATCCTCCTCTCAAAGCTATATCATAGATTGCCCCACCACCAATGTCCGCAAGGCAGTTCTCGACAAAGTGTGCAACAGTCCCATCAATTGGTACTGAGAGGGTTTGTTCTAGGGCAGGAGTCCTTGAATGTTTTACTTGCGTCGCTATGATGGCGATCGAGACGATAATCAAAATTAAGAAAAGAAATAAACCCACTTGCGCTTTTTGTTTCATTTACAATTGGATTGATTTATTTTAAGGGTTTCCTGCTGTTAAGTTCGCCTTGGATCATCTTTTTCCAATTCTGGATCACGTTATATCCAACGAGACCGTCTCCTTTCCCAGTATGTAGCTGCCCTCCAGTTGCGGTAGCGTGGGTGTGACTGGAGATATCATCCACAGTCATACCTGGATTTCTTTGGATTATATCTGCAAATAGTGCAACCAGCCTGCGCTCTTGGCCAGGAGTCATGGGCTGGCCCGGATAGCCAACTACCTCTATATGTATTCCATCCCTGTTTTCCTTGGTTCCGATTCCATACGTTACCCTGTCTTCTGGAACGCCCGCTACGATCGCCTCTTCGTGCCTTGGAATCAAATAATTCCAGGAAGCTATGCGTTCAGTTCCTCTGATCGAGTTGATTGAGCAGATGTCACAGCCGCCTATACTCTTGTAAGGAGATTTGTCACTGCTCGGATCCCATGTTTCGTGCATATAGATTTTTGTTGCCTTTCGTTCCCTACCATACTGACGAGAAGCCACTTCATCACCCATATCGATAAACGGGAATCCTGCGATAGTTCCTATAGGGGTGAATTGATTTTCTACGCCAAAGCCATTTCCAAGAGTTATTTTTCCTCCATCCCACCCATCTTGCCGTAATTGGGGATTGAACTTTATGAACGCATCGACCATCTTGGATTGCGGTATCGATCCGCTATTCTCCCGTACAAATCGATCATATGCTTCCTTAGTGTCCAGATCGCCCGCAGCGATATCAAAGGGATTGACTCTTTGCACCCCAGAATCGATTGGATACATGCTAAAGAATAGTTTTTTGGCCTCGGTCATTGTTTGCGATTCGTCTGGTGGATTCACTTGCCCGCCTAATGTATTTTCAACAGGGGTAGTTTTTGGAGCTCTGCTCAGATCCTCAAATAAGCCATCGGACTTCATTTTGTCTCGGGCAGCAACTTCAAACTGTTTGTTCAGAAGGTGTACGCCGAGGCATGATTGCGAATGAACTCCGTTCGCACCGCACATATCGGCAACGGCTTGCTCACGATATGCGTTCATAAGGGCATCGTAGGTTATGCCACCATTGTCCAAGAATCGCTGCGCAACTTCAGGGCTTGGTTTTACACCGTTTATTGAGATAGGGACATCGGCCGGATCAAAATGCGCGATCTTGCCCTGAAGCAAATCTCCTCCTTTGGCTTGTTCGATCTTATGCCCGATTACCAGTGCTAAAATCTGGTCTGTTTTTGGACCATAGACTTGATCTACTTTAAATCCATCGGGAAATAATTTGCCAACTTGGTCCTTAAAGTTTTTAATGGCATATTCCTGCAGTCTGCCTATGGCGGCAGCGGTTTTTAATCCGGCATCGCCATCTGGAGAGCCAGGGTCGAATCCAGCGAGCCTGAGCCTTGTTTGAAGATCAAGCACTTGATCTCCAGAACTTCCTTTTCGGATATTTCCTGCGCCAAGCAGGCTATTCAAGTCAAGCGCGCTCTTGTCTTGCGCTTGATATGCCAATATTATGGAATCCGTGCCCTTGGTACTCAAAGGCTCCCATGCACCATTCCTAAAGACCCATTGGGCCGTTCCTTCGATCTTGTAGAACTGGCTCGTGACCGGAGACCAGAAGATTGTCTGCAGTTCTGGCTTAGTATCATCTCTTAGAGGGGTGGGGTTTAGATTTACCCGTAGCGGATTGACTTCTTCTTTCCAGTAAACTCCCCTCACATCATCTTCAGTTATGAAATACCCCTTAGTCCCTTCAGAATTATATTCGACCAAAAGACCTACGCCGATATGAGAAGAATCTCCGACCCTATATGTTCCGGGAAGAACGTATCGCGCCCGCACCGTGATGTCGGGCATTTCCCCTTTTAATTTCGCACCAGTTTCGCCTATGAACAACTCGCTGACAAGAGCATTGTCTGGACCATATTTTCGTATGACCAATTGGCCTCCTCTAACTCCAAACGTATCTATTTCAGTTATGCCGCCTGCTGCTAAATCGCCTCTATTGATCTCAAGAACAGGTGTTTTTGCGTCTGGGCCAGTGCCTGTTGGTTGCAATTGCCCAACAATAAGCTTGGTCCCTTCCAGGTGTATACAATTTATCTTACAGGATTTATCGCCGATAGAAACTTCAGCATCGCTGATCTCCACTGAATAGAGTAGGATTTGTTTGCCAGGTACTTGAGTTGGATCATCGATCGCACCTTTGGCAAATCCATATTGAGTGTAAACCGCATCACTCGTGGTTATGATTCCATTCTTCGCTGAGCACGTCCCGGCACATTCCCTTCTGCCATTGTCACTTAGTACGGTAAGCGTCCCTTTTTCCGATATAACCTGGGTTTCTGAACCGGGGAGAACTTCCACGTTGCTTCCTACAGCAGTGATTGTTACCTTGGGATCCTCGTTGCTGCCCTCGGGAGATGGTTGCTTGCTCAGAATAACGGTTCCGCCAGTTATCTTCGTTGAACCAGGACCCATGAGGACTGCGTCCTTGGTGAGTTGGATGTGCATATCTTGATTGTTTATCTGCAATATTGCCGTTCCATCTATATTCGCAAAGGTCGGAGGAAATTGAGAATTGGTGATCTGGACCCCTTTTCCGGTGATCCTGAGGGCTGGCTGGTCGGCAGTGCCTTGAGCGACAACAGTGCCTTTGCCTGGGATGGTAACGGCGTATTCTCCATTTTGCTGGCCCTTAGCGAGGGCTACGCAATTATTAAAGCAATCAAATGTGGTGCCTAAGGCCATTTTCGAGATGGCAACATCAATGCCCTTTACCGATCCATCTGCTCTTCTTTCTACTTGAGCAGATTCGGTTCCTGCCCCATAGAATCTATAGGTCGTGCCATCTTTATCAACAAGTCTTCCACTCTCAAGCGTTGCGCCCTTGAACTGCTCCCACTTAAAGGCGATTCCCCTATCCTTATCGCTATTGCCTTTGAACTGAATCGCTTTTTCAACGGCATCGACTTCCGCAAGATCACTCTTGATTGTAATCCCGATCTGCTCGCCCCAAGCACCCCTCAATTCCGGATTCTTATTCATGATAGCAATATCCTTATGGGCAGCCTGTTCGAATTCCGCGCGGAATTTCGGATCAGCCAAGAAGCGCTTCATGTCGCTTATGTCTTGAGGACTAGCAAGTGCTGCACCTTGCTTTAGCTTCCCCATCAATTCATATTTTACTCTTTCATCATAATCGTCATCAGCAGCAGCAAAAACCAATGATAATGTAGCACAACAAACAAGCAAAAATGCGCATAACCCTAAGAGTTTATTCAAGCTCATTGTTCACCCAGTCGTATCGATTTGCAAATGCGAAAATAAGGTCATTATCATTGGGAATATCCAAAATCAGGCTTACGATATATGTATTGTCGTCGTATTTTATCAATTCGAACGTAAATCCATTTTGGTATGCCAGCGCCGAGATGTAGCCTATTGGAAGATGCTGCGCATCTTTCTTCTGCTCCTCGATGATCTGGGCAGCGAGCGAGTAGGCACGTAGTAGCGGCAGGGACACCGATGTTGAGATCCTGTCAAGGGAGTATGTATTTTCTCCTCGGGAAATTTTAATCGGATAGGGGAGTTCAACAGAAATATCCTCTTCATTCAAGGTCGTCAAAGCAAGATCTGGCTCTTCGATTGGCAGTTTTTCCACCGTGAGTCCTTGTGCCTTGAGCACCTCAAAATCATTGACGCACGCCTCAAACGCATCGAAAATATACAATCCTATTTCGCCTTCGATTTCCTGGATCGAGGGGACAAGCGACTCACTGTCCCAGTAATAAGGGATTTCTGCATTGAAATAAGATATCCTGCCATTGGGAAAGGGATCATAATAACCACCTTGGAATGAAACAGTATAGACAGCCTTAGTGGCGACGGTGTGCAGGCATGACTCGAGATATTGCTGTACTATGAGCTGATCATCATTTATTTGCAGAGGCTGCTCAATGTTTGCCTTCTTGAAGGATGTAGCAACAACCACGATACCTAACAGAATGATGCCTATGATAAGATACATCGTCACTTGCGCTTTCATTCTCATTGGTATAGCAATTTGTATACTAGTATTTAAATCTTACGCTTAATATACAAAAATAGATGCCCATGCATCTTAAACATAGAAGAGAATTACCACTTACAAATGACAATAAATAGAAAAATTTATAAATAGATGATTTTCTTTAGAGTCCATGGGTTCTAATATTAGTCTGGAAAGGAGGACGCTCGTTGCAGCATTGGCAGCTCTGGGCATCGATTGGCTTGTTTTAGGAGGAGCCAAAGCAGCCATCAACAGAAAAGATCCAATACAATCCAATCAAATTGAAAGCGAATCGGGGACGCTAGAGCAGCTCGGTTATCATCGTCTGGAATCCGCCGTTTTGCCAGATGCCCCCAAGCCCGATATTAATCGTGTATTGAAAGGAATTGGCAAATCTCAAGACCTGGAAGCATACCTGCATCTAATCGCCAGAACCCACACCCAAGCAACTGGATCGGGCTATAGGGAGCAACTCAAAAAAGGTACTGCATCATTCAATAATCCTGTAGAAATCGTGATCGCGCAGGGCGTAAAGGAAAGGAGAGGAAATGACATTGCAACCATCCTTAACCACACCGGCCTGAATTATGTTGTCATCGATAGCAGCGTCAAGAATGAAGACCTGATCCCAAAAATTGCCAAAGGATTGGCTGCCCTTGCATACGGATCAAATGACATTGTGATCCAGGCGTACGCTCATCGGATCACATCGCTTATGATGGCAAACAATCCAAAATTATTCGAGCTGGGAAGCAACTCTCCTATCGAGCGCATGCTAACTTCCTATCGGCAGAGCGTGACGAGTGCATCAAATGAGCAGATAAGCTCATTGCCAGAAAGCCATTATATCTTCTTCCTCTATCATGCCTGCAAGATCGGACTTCCCGAGAAGGGATTTGGCGATCTTTTGAGCGAGAAGCAAAAAATGGGATTTGGTGATCTGGATCGGGTTGTTGACTTCGCGAAGCGGGTGCTTCCCAACTACGGGGAATTCGCAAAAGGGCAAGTTGAAAAGCGGCTCAGAGCTCCAGGAGCCAATCACTATGACAAGAGTGCATGGAAAGCATATTTTGATTTTGGCATGCTTGAAATGACCAGAAAATATATCGCTGCGAAGAATCCTGCCGCCGCGGCGCTTGCAAAATCTATCAATTGATTTCCATGCATAAAGTGTGCGCTCCCCAGCATATTTTTTACCGAATTCTTTTTCAGAAAGGTATATAAAACGATAAACACTAAGGCAACCGCATGACCCAAAAAAAAGACGAATCAATGGCTCCCGCATGCAGAGGCTGCGTTGTCTGGGAGAAATTCGGCAAGAGCTGCCACTATTATTGGGAAAACAAGAAAGTATGCACGATGTGGGCCAATGATTGGGAAGAAGTCGCGCAAAGGCAGCCAGTGGTTTGAATCTATGCCTTTTTCAAGATTATTTTAGAGACTTATTCTTGAGATAGGAAGTGAAGTCGTAGATTATTTGTCCAAGCTTGCCGAGTGTACAGGAAACATAGCAGGCCTCCCCCTTCAGCCCCATTAGAATATCGCCAGATGGTGTTTTATAGGCTAGGGAATCATAGGGCTTGGGGCAGCCATTATAGCAACGAAGGTCATAGTTATAAAACAAGACCAGACCGGGTTGATCACTGGTGCTGTATGAAAAGGATCCAGGACCTCTTACGGTAACTTCCCCCTGTGGCCCATTGGCAGATCTCACGAAACTTACTTCACCCCCTCCATCGAGCGCAAAGAGGTACGCGTTCCCAAGCTTAGTAAGGCAATTTGCTGGGCCGCAATTTTCCATTGAGGCAGAGCGAACTGGATATTGTCCTGTAATGATTCTCTCAAACACCTGAGCACCTTCATTTGGCATCACGTATTCTGTGCCTGGTCCTATCGCCCGCAGCGAAAAATCAACAGGATCGAATGCGGCGCTTCCTATCCGCTCATCGGAATAGACAGGCATTGGAAATTTAGTTGCCATGATATAAGATAACTGCGGAGGACCTTTCTGGAAATTCCCCCCATCGACTGTAAAGTCTTCTGTTCCCACCGGAGAGGACAATATCGCTGCATACGGCTTGCCATTGTGGTTGATTGTGAGTGCATCGGCAAAAAGTTTGATATCAAGACCGAAAAGCACAACTGCATCATTCCCGCTTACTATTCTATCATTGATACTGATTGCACCAGAAAATTCGGCAAAGTAGACCTGCTTTGCCAAATATCCCAATTCACCCAAAATCTCGGCATCAGGAAGGAGCGCAAGCTTGTCCATTTTTCCAACAACCTCGGAGTATTGGTCCTCTAGGTATGGTAATCTGATCTGGGAGCCTTGTGCCAAGTGTAGGTTTTCTCCATAGACTGGTATGCCATCCTTAAAATAGAGCGTTCCCGAATCGACAAAAAGCTGCATGTTTTTTGAAGATATGAGGACAGCCTCCTGCTCCACTGCAGGATTAATTTGGATCTTTCCTCCATATGCCTCAGGAATGGTGATCCCTTCCCTGAATTTGTCCTTTTCTATTGCCAGAGAGGAATCTTTAGGATCCATGCCAACTTCGACAATGCGGGGAAGATTTTGACCAGCAGGAGTTTCTTTGTCATTGCCATCTTGGGCAGAAGCAGACAGGTGGATACTTACTATGCAAAATAGGCAGAACCAGATCATCGCATAGATACCTTTTGATCTTGATCTGATGGGCATTTAGTTTTTTTTGTTGTCGAGGTTTATAACAATTTCGATATTGCCTTTAGGAAAGCAATTGAATTAATTTTATATACTTACTATCTCATTGGAAGCCTGATATGCGCAAAAAGGGATCGATCACGTTATTTATCATAACAGGTATCATCCTTGTCGGCGGTTTTTTCCTTATACAGTATATCGGGCAAGGGCCCCACCTTGAAAGAACAGACTCTTTTGATGAACCCACCTCTTTGTTTGTTGAATCGTGTCTAGAGAAGACGACACATGAGGGTATTGTATTTCTTGGCCTGCAAGGAGGCGCATACAGTCCGCAAGGAGTCGATTTGGATGTCTACACTATCCCTTATTTTGTAAAACATGGCACTGTTGAACTTGCCCTCAAAGAGGAATTTGAGAGAGATCTTACTTTGTACGTAAATGGCCATATCCAGGACTGCATCAAAGATTTTTCAGAACTGCGAGGGCAAGGCTATGGCATTTCGTTCTCAACGCCAAAAGCTTCCATCTCGTTGGATGAAACCGTACTGGTGAACTTGGATTTCCCCGTTACGCTCCAAACAGGCATGAGCAGGAAAAAAGTTCATGCATTTCAAACAAGCACCGAGTATAACTTCAGAAAACTCTATTCTATCCTCTCTGAACTCATGGCGGAACATCAGAAAAATCCTAACCATGTCCCAATCGGATATCTTTCGTATCTGGCGCATCGCGAGCATTTTACCTACGCGCTTGCTTACCCTGATAATGAGACGGTAATCTATTCGCTTATGTTCAATGATCTCTTCAAAGACAACTCAACGATGGTGTTCAACTTTGCGGCTACCTATGACTGGCAATAGGCTAATTATCACACTAAGTTTACTCGCGCTAATAGTTTTGGCTCCATGCTCATTGGCGCAAGAGAGCGAAAAAAAAGACGAAATCCAGCAAATAGATCCAGAAAAAGTGATTGAGGAAATAAAGAAAGGGGATGAAGGAAAGGACCTCAAGAAGTTCACCTCAAAAGAATTGAGAGCTGCGCTCGCCAAAGAGCCAGAATTGGTTTCGAATCCCAAAGTGCTTGAAGCCATTGATTACTATGCGGGGGTGCACGCCGATTATTCAGTCTTCGAGGAGAAAGCGGTTTTGGGGGCATTTTTGAAAGCAAAGAATATCGCCATGGATGGAAAACCCAACGTCGCTTATTACGCTCCCCAACTCAATGGAAAGGCAGCTATCGGATTTCGTGGCGATAGCGGGACTCTCGCGGGCCAGATCGAGGACATAAGCGCAAAACCAAAGCACGGCACGTACCTTATCAGAGAAAATGGCGAGGTCGAGGTGAGGCCAGAGCATTTTGGTAAAGAAACAGCGCTTCTAGTGAAAGAGGGCATAATAACAATCACCAGCAACGGAGGAGTTGTGGTGCATGATGGCAACGTGGTGATTGGAGAGGAGATGCGCCTGTTGCTCTTTAAGGAAGGCGGCAGCTATGGAGGCGTGGAACTTATCAATAGCCGCATACAGTTTGAAACCGATAAGCTAACCGTTGCAAGTTCGCCAGGGTCAATTCGGATTGGCATGTGGGTAAATGATGCCCCTATCACTTTGTATGGCCAAGACATGAAATTTCAAGGCGATGGACTTTCAGCCACCATCTCAGGGGGATTTCACTGGTATGGGAAATTTCTTAGATTGGAAACAGAAAATGGAGAGCCAAGCTCGATTCGAATCAAAGACTCGCTCATAACCGTATCAAAGAGCACCGAAATCCGTTGGGGGGTAAAGTCGTACATAATAGTCGATCCCGCAAAAGAGAGCCCAGGGAGCTCCATTGCCTTCGATGGCTACGATCAATTTCGCGTTTCGGCGCGCGGCAACAACCAAATAAAATTTGAAACAATTGATGGGAAAGTGAACAGCGTGGTTGTTGAGAAGATCCCTGATAGTTCCGTAGTTGAGCTTGCAATCACAAGCGCTGATTCGGAGAGGACTGCCCGGTTTTTCTTCAGCAACGATCCACCGATAGCGCAGGGCGACTTAGGCTGGGTTTCGACGAAAATTTTGCATCAGTTCCATAGGTTCTCCATAGATGATAAAGCCATGACCCAAATGATTGATTATGTGTTTACTCTATACCAAGGCACTTCCTACACTTCCGAAACAAAAGGCACGGTAAAAGAACTGAGGGACTTTACCAATTACCTTGCGCTCATGAACCCTTCGACGCTCGCCGAGTTAATAACGCATAAGAGTATTGATGAGCAAAGCTTAAAACAAATTATGGCATCAACGAGCAATACCGAATTATTACATGTGATCATAGATAAAATTCCCGAGTTCACCAAGTTTGATGTGCCCCTATTAAAGCAGATCAACGACCAAATGCTTCTTGAAAAGGCGATCGAAAAGATGGAGATTATCAAGGATCAAAGCAGCTTTTTTGAGCTCTCCTACGCCATCCGTGATCCAAAGTTGCTTCAAAAACTGCTAGAGATCACAACGGCAGAACTGTCCAGCCCCTCTGAACTTCGAAGCCTGATAAGAAATTTCAGAGATGAATCAGTGTTCAATGAGATACTCAATCGAGTCAGTGATGAAAAAGGACTTCAAAGCGCTCTTAGGATTATGGGCACACTAGATCCTGACGAAATAACAAGACTCATAGAAAGAATACCGCCGGATGGGCAGATTGCAGCGCGCGTAGCCATGCAAAACCTTGCTGGCAATGAGATCATGCAGGAGAAAGTATTGCAGCGATTGGACACTATTTCGGCTCTGCAAGGGTCTGCGATGTTTACGGAAGCAGGGTCAGAACGCCTGCAGTCGCTGATATTAAGCAAGATAGACGCAAGCAGCTACGACCAAGGGAGCGCCAACCTACTATTTGAGAAAGCAAAATCAGAGCAAGTTCAGATTGAAGTGCTGCAAAAATTTCCAACTGTCGCTGAGTCGGATGTCCGGTTTTTATTCTCTAAAGTCAAATCAGAAACTGCTCAAGAAATAATAATCAATGCAAAAAAAAGTTTTTCTCCCTATGAAATTGCAGCGGTATTTGAATTGGCCGCATCAGAGAGCGTCCAGCAGAGAATGCTAGAAAAGAACCCTGTCGTTAATGATGTAGACGCACTTGGAGCAGCATTCAGATATGCAAAAAGTGATGAAATACGAGCTATGCTCGCTGAATCTATCGATTCGCTAAAATCATTTGAGATAAACAAAAAGGGAAAGATGGGCATAGACTCGAATAGAAATGATGAGACGTTTGCCAATTTCAGGTCGATTCTTTTTGAAACCACTTCAAGCGAGCAAGCTTTGGCACTTCTTGGAAAAACGAACCCAAAAGGGGACTTTGGGTGGAACAAGGAGGGGCTTACGTATATAATGTCAGATTCAAACTTTAAGGAAGCCACTAAAGGATATTCAGGAAGAGAAAGCTGGGATGTTGCAGTGAGCGTTCTTCATAATATTGAGCGGCTTGGCATCTACGGGCAGGAATTGCCAATGATAAAATGGGATATCTCAGCAGAGATCAAAAACACAATGGAATTCAGAGAGCAATATGGCGATCGATGCCTGCTGTGCAAAGGGACAACCTATATTCCAGTGACTAATGACGAAAAGTGGTCGAATGGAGACTACCGGTTCCAGGAAGATGTCATGCAGCGGTTTGCAATCCAGTCAGGAGTGGATCCAAAAGATATCGTATATGATATGACAAGCGGAATGAAAGGGCCTGCAGCAAAGACCGCCATTTTAGGTTCGCTCGAAACAAGTTCCGGTAGCACCGCGATCCATTTCAACGGGCATGCGGGGCCCACAAGCCTGTGGCTCACGCAGGGAACGGTTGGAGCCGAGGTTACCGATCAGATGCGTCACCCCAATGCTATCAGCTACGTTGAACTTGGAGATGCACTGCTTTCCCGTGAGGCGAAAGGCCAATCCATTAAGGATGTGAATGTTCTCATAGATTCATGCTATGGCTATGATTTTGGGACAAAACTCTATGACTACCTGCGCGAGAAAGGAGCAGAATCATTTCCCGTTGTTGTCGCCGAAGCTAATAGAGGGCAGTATGGATATAGCATCCTTCCCGCCGATCCAAAAGCAGTGAAAACCGGCGTGTATAGTGAATTCATGTATCAAATTTTCCAGGCAAAGGCATCAGGGGAAGCATTAACCATCAAGGAAATCATGCGCGCTGATCGTAGCCCTCTGGAGGATTTTGCGATCTTTGTTCCCAATGGCAAAGCAAATATCTATGGTTCCAACTATGATGATCCATGGATTGTGCCAACAGAAATCCCAAGAACAGCAGTGCAAGAGGGCGAAACTGTAATAATTGAGCCTGTCACCCCAAAAAGAAAGCCGAGCATGTTCATAGAAATTGGAAAAGTGGACAGAGACTATTCACTCAATTTTGGATAAATGTAGGGAATTTGAAAATTAATGCAGGCACGTAACTACAGTATCTCCGATAAGAATTAACCACTTCTGAGTATACAGAAAAAACCAACAG
>CAZFPU010000024.1:0-16113 GCA_964521145.1 uncultured Methanosarcinales archaeon
ATATATAGTACCACTGAAAAGATATAATTGTGCAAACAATTCGGTTTAGTTCAATATACTTTTAGCAGATTGTAATGACAATGATAAAGAACCACACAAGAAAAATAATACTCGCCAATCATTTTGTCGTCTGTAATTCCTTATTTTCCAAGGCAAGAGGTATGATGCTGCGCAAAAAACCAGTACCCATGATTTTTACGTTTTCGAAGGAAAAGAAAGTATCACTGCACATGTTCTTCGTCTTTTTCCCAATTGACGTATTATTTCTAGGTGCAGATAAAAAAATTATTGAGATAAAAGAGCGATTCAAGCCATGGACATTCTATAGACCAAAAAGCAAGGCACTATATATAGTGGAGCTGCCCGCAGGGATAGTTCGAAGAACGAGAACAAAAGTTGGCGACAAGATAGAGTTTTAGTATTGATTCTTGTATCCATATCCATCTTTTGTTGATTGTATTGTGCATTGCGCTAGGATAAAGAAACAATGCATAAGCGACAACAGCAATTTTACTCAAGGATTCATAGAGCTAAAAAAAGACAAACTAATCAAAAAATAATCGAAACGCTCAAAAAGCAACGCGTTTTCTTTCTCTCTGTGCCGATGCGTTCACAGGTCACTGGACAATCGCACGTGAAGTATATTAACAGATTATTCTAAAATTATCAAGGAAAAAGAGATAACATAAAGCTGCCATAATCTACCTTTCGGTTCTTGTCAAACACGAAATGGGGTTAAGCCATCTTTACAGAAAATCTCTTTTTCTAAAAACCCCAAAATCAAGACAATGAATTTGAGGTGATATCATGAATAATTCAGAACTACAACGAGAGTACGTCTTGCGGCGATGGAATAAAAATGACGAATTGGATAGAAGTAGAGCCATATCTGATATAAATGAGCGTAATAAGCTATATCCTGCCGTAATTGCTTATTTGCAAGGAGATGGCAGTGTCATAGCAAGAAAAGTAGCTGGTAAGATGCGTTATGACATGCAGTTCTACCCAGATGATTTAACTGTTGCAAATCTGTTTATAGAAATGTATCAGAAATTATATGGAAGACAACTAAAGATATCTCCTCGCAAGAATTTTTTCGTCCTAAGGACAACACAGAAAATTGCATATGAAGACCTATCCCGATTGGCCAGATTCAAAAGTCTGGAATGGGAAATACCCTCCTCCATCTTGGACACCAATGAAAAGAAAAAAAGCTGGTTGCGGGCGTTTTTTGATTGTGAGGCTTATGTGGGTAAAGGGAACATAGTCATTCAAAGCGTGAATAAATTAGGTTTAGAACAAGTAAAAGACCTCTTATCGCATTTTGGAATCAACACGCGAAGCTACACCTACCAAAGGAAACAAACAACATGGAACGTGAATTATCTTCTGGTCATATCCAGACGAGAGAACAGACAAAGCTTTTTAAAACAGATTGGATTCAATCATTCCAAGAAGCAGGAGAAACTTGAAAAATCACTTGCCGACGTCGCTTAACCCGGTAGAGCGCTGATTCAGACTTCTGAAGCGTAGGTCTCGAAGGGCATGAGCTAACCAGTTTCCGTGAGGATTTCCCGGTTCAAATCCGGGCGTCGGCGTTTATTTTCTAAGTCCCAGGGATTGAGCAACGCGAAATCCCTTTTTGCCAGCGTAGATACGCTGAATCCGGGCGTTAGCGTTTTTACTTCGACTTTTTTTGGTTAATAATTGGTGTCTCCTTTATGCGGAAATTTTGGGATCCGCATTTACTTTCGTTGTATTGGCCTCTTCCTTTGGCTCTTCTAAATTAAATATCTCAACCAAATCTTTGGATAATTTCTCAAGTTTAGCGGCCTCAACAGCATCCCTGTTTTGCGTCATGAACAGCTTTTTGTTTATCTCGATGACGCAAGAAAACAAGTCAGGGGTCTTTTGCTGGATGTATTGCAAGATATTGCCTCCACCATAAGGGGCATTGAATAGTACTGGCTCATAGCCAAGCTGCAGCAATCTTTGCCGCATGCTTTTGACGATAGGCAGATAAAATGTTGGGATGTATTTGGTCCCAAAGCTAAAAGCGGGCCTTCCGGGGTTATCGCTCATCGTATGGCCATCGATAATGATATTGAAACGATGCGTCTCGGTAAGCTGCGCCAATGTAAAATAGAACTGGTCATACACTTCCTTGATATCCTCAACCTCATCCTCGCTTGGATATTGCTTCCACAGAGTATTTTGCGCCCATGACTCTTGCTTGTCCTTATAGATCGCGCGCTCCCATCCACGGTTAAAATCGCAGATGAATCGTGATTGCTTGTTATCTATCCATATTCCTGCCCTGGAGAGCACTAGCCTACTGTATAATTTATGGGAGTCTATGTCCTCCTCAAGATATCGTTGCTGCTGCGTGCATTCCATCTTTTTAGAAAGGTTTTGAGGCACCCAGGTCCCTGAATGGATCGTGAATAATAGGACATTGAATTGGTTTTTCTTGTAGTTGTCATAGATCAGAAGGCCGCGCTTGGTTATAGTGACTCTCATATAACCATACTCTTTTGCGAGCCATTCTATGTCTGATTTCACCAGATCGTATAAATTCTTGTCTGCGAAGAAATTGCGAAAATAAAGCGAGTTTCTATCGCGATGAAATTCGCGAACTGTCCCTGTAAGAAATTTTCCCAGTATCTTATAATTTTTTAGCAGGCTTATGAAATTAAGATAAGGGTCATCTTCGATAGTTTCCACTACTTTCTTCATGAGTTCAAAAAGAAAAAATCGGCGCGAAAGGCTTATCGTAAGCGAATCCCATTTCCCCTTGATTATCAAGGGAGAAGCCCATTCTATGAATTCTGATAGTTTTGCCATTTTGTAATTTGAAATATTGATATGGGTTTTTTCTTGAAATAATTTTTTTGGATATTAAAAAGATAGGTTATTTTTTGGAATTTTTCGCTTTTTCTAACATTGCATTTTCAAAAGCGAAGCTATTTTGCCCGCACCAATGCGTGCGGGTTCTTATTGATCGTTATCTTAGTGCAAGGGTATTGTTTTCATAAACAACGCCGCGCGTATGTCTTTTCGTTTAATAATTTCCTTGCCTTGCGCGGCTTTATCATTGCGAGCCCTCGCCGCAACGAACACAGTGAGTTGCCTTGTCTTATGGGGCGAGCCTAACTATCATCGCTTTTTAAAGGGGAAATTCGTGCAAATAATTCCAATTCCCCCTATAGTCTGTACAATCTAAATCCTTTTATATGTTTTTGCGCTTAGCTGGGGTGGGGGTAAAGACTGGCTTACAGAAAAACTTCTCTTGGTCTTAGCTCATCAAAAATCATGAAAAAAACGACGCTGCTTGGATTCGAACTGGAATTATTCACAATCGATAGCAGCGGCGCTATATCTTCCAAAGTTGATTCTATCCTATCGCAGGTCACCAGAAAAGAATTTCCCCATCTCAAGAAAGAATGCGCAAAGAACATGCTTGAAGTCATTGGAAGCCCATTCCCTTCAGTACATGGAGCCATGAATGATCTCATGACGCATGTCGAATTCGCATCCTATGTCGCTGAAAAGGAAAAACTGCTGCTATGTCCACTCTCGTGCTATCCAGGCGTCTTTGCTCCGTCGATGAGAAAGGAAAAGCTCTATCGCATAAAGGAGCGGATATTTGGCCCGCGAAAATTCCAGATCGCGGGAAGATGCATCGGATTTCATTGCCATACCGATCTTCCCCATGGTATTTTCGATGATGAGGTTCGCGCATTGCAACTTCTTGTCGGGGCAAAAGTTCGAGACGCCATGGTCAATAGTTACAATCTCATGATTGCGGCTGACCCAATCTTTAGCACGTTCGCACAGTCATCGCCCTATTATCAGGGACGATATCTTGGAAAGGACTCGCGTATCATCATGTATCGAGGTGGTTCAGATCTTGGAAATCCCTATGGGCTGTATGCGAAATTCGAGGAGCTTGGCGGGCTTCCCCCTTACAAATTGACCGTTCTTGGGCTGCATGATCTGATAACCTCTCGTTACGATGCATGGAAATCCGCGTTGATAAAGGCAGGCATCAATCTTAAGACACTCTCGTTGTATGGATCGGTTTTGGAGACGTCCTGGAACCCAATAAAAGTTAATCCGCATGGCACTTTAGAGCAGCGAGGCATGGATATGAATTATCTTTCGACGATAGCCGCATTGGGGGTGCTTATGCATTCAACGATTAGAAAAATCCAGCAGCAGCGCCTTATTGCGATCCCCTCTGAAATTGGCATAGAAAATCCATTCAAGCAGGAAAAGGATGTGATCCATATTCCCCCCAATGAATATGTAAGAAAAGTGCTGCAGCGATTTGCCGCCTATGAAGGATTAGAAAATACAGAGATCTATGGATATTGCAAAGCATTCCTGGATTTTGCAATGAAAGATTTTCCAAGAGGGCAGCTAGGTCTTATCAAGCCACTGCAAAAAATGCTTTCTTCTAAAAAAACGCTTTCTGATGAGATACTTGCGTATGCACATAGGAATGGATTTAGCAGAAGACAGCCCTTGACCCAGGATTTTGCACAGGAGCTTGCGATCCATTACTCAGAGGAGTTTCAAAGCGATTTTCAGAGGACCAAAGATATGCTAAGAAAAAATTCCTGAATCGATAAAAAAAGATGAGAATGAGGTTGTCGCCTCATCTCTTGATTAAAAAATCTAATGCCCGCCGCATCCGCAGCCTCCTTTTCCTCCGCCGATCATGTTCTCACCTCTGCTTCATCCAATTTGAATTGTGATTGCTACCCATTATTCTGAATGCAGGGATATAAGAGCTTATTGCATTTGTGTTGGAAACAATAGGTTTTGAGACGACAAAAAGTATCATCTAGTCATTTATTTACAATATTGAAATATAATGGAAAATAGTATTTGGAATAGTATCTTGGATGCCACCTTATAAACTAAAAAGAGACAACAATGTTTAAAAATGAAATACGGTTTCGTTGGGAAAGAGGGGGTGTCGTATAACCTGGCATTACGGCCGGCTCCAGAATGATGGAGCGCTGAGTCGAAAGACGATGACCTGAAGATACCGGTTAATTAGGGTTCAAATCCCTACATCCCCAGTTTTATTTTTTCTTTTGTTTGTTTTTATTATAATCTCAGTTAGATTAATTTTTTTAAGTGACCCCCTCCCCGCCCTAAGGAGGGGGCTAGCCGATCATTAAAAAGATGCAACATGAACTGCTATCCAATGTACTTAGTCATTGGGTCCAAACCATTGTAAAACTGCAACCCAATGAAACAGTAGCTGATGTTTAATAGGCGACCTGAAGGTCAGGGAATTAAACCCAGAGAAATATTAAGAAATGGATATTAAAAAAACGGATAGAATTCGTACTGACTTACTCATCCTTGAAAATAATCCTTAGAGGCTTGATAAAGCGAACCAACAAGATCACGATAATTAGAATGCCAATTCCGATCATCAAATACAATGAATACAATGAAAAAAAGTCGCGCAGCGGCTGCAATGCACCTATAAATACCACTGCAAGGATCGCTGCAAGCAGCAAGATACCAAGGAATATGTATGCAAATATCGAGGCAGGAATAGAAGACCAGATCGATGGCTCTTTTGATTTTTTAGATGCGCTCTTTTTTTTCTTCACGATTTTCGATGCCTGTTTTTTGGATTCCTTCTTTGTTTCCTTCACTGGTTCAATGACTATGGGCTTATTGTCATCGTAATCATAGCTTTCATCTTTTCGCCTTATTCTCAAAAAAAAATAGACTACAACAACAAGCAAGATGATGATTATGAGCGCCGCATAGATATAATACTGGTAGAATGCGAGCGTCGCGAAAAGGTTTGAAAAATAACTTGGCTTTGAGACCTTGACAACAATTGATTTCTTGTACTCCTGGCCATTGGTTTCTATGGTAAGTTCGAGTGGGTATTCTCCTGGCTCGACTGAATCGGGCGGATTTACTGCGAATGTTAATTTCCCTTCAGCTCCTTTATTTAGGTCAAACATCCGAGGAACCACTGAAGCCCAGACCGCTCCCTCAAGGGTTGCTTGATAGGTGTTCTTTGCGCTGCCTTTGTTCTTTATTGTGCCTGTATAGATATCATGCTCATAGTAATTGCGAATGGCATCTGGTATTGTGATCTGTGGCTCGTAGCACGCGGTTGAATCGGCAACTTCAACATGCAGCGAATCTGAGGAGATCTCATTGCCATTCACGTTTGCCGTGATTGTAAGATCAAAGTCTTCCTCATCTTGTGAAAATATGAATAGTTTTGTTGCCGCTGCCTCGTTTGCATCCAAAGAAAAGGTTGCGTTTTGCAGCCTCCCAAATTCCGCGCCATCGATCTTAAGCAGCACATTTTGCATCCCGATGCCATTATTGGTTAAGGTAACATCGACAACCTCAGTTGTTCCCGCGCAGATAAGCACAGAATCTGATGTGATATCAACAGCAACGCCCTGGCAATCATCGACTACAATTGATGCCTGCGCTTTTTGCTGCACATGGCCAAGCTCACTTAGTACGCTGATCTTAAGATCCTGTTTTCCAAGAATGTCCGCATTTTCAACATTGATCAGAACAATACCTTTGCTGTTGCTTGCAAGGTCGACCGCATTTGCTTCTAGCGATGCAAATTCAGGAGCATCCAGGAATATCGAATATTTGTTCGCAAATTCTTCTTTGTTTTCTAAAAGGATTGGGATGATCGCGCTATCTCCTTTACAGACAAGATAGGAGCCTTCTTTTGGGCCAAAGGTCATGGCATCATTTCTTTGCGGACTTTCCCTGCCAAAGGTAACACTATAATCATAGCATTTATTGAAAACAAGGCTCTGGGTGATCTGCTTTGCGAGGCCTGCTTGCGAACTCACGATAATGTTTGCTATCGCGCTTCCCTCGATATTACAAGCGGAATTGACATAGGCTAGGATATTTGATGCCTGCCCTGGCTGCAGTGTAAACGCTTGCGGATCAAACGTTATCCAGGAGCTTGCCTGGCCCGTTACACTCATAGAAAGTGTGATGTCCTCATCGCCTGTATTTTGCACAAGAACGGGATATGCCTGATTTGAGCAGGGGCACAATTCGATGTTTTGAGGAACTGAGAAAGTAAAATCTTGCTCTGCATTAACTATACTGCACGCAAGTATAACAAAAGAGAATACTAAAAACAGCGTTTTTTGGCTCATGTTTCATGTTTTGCATTCTTCCCTGGAATAAAAAAAGGGGAAAAAAAATGAAAAAAGGTTGAAGGGCTTACCTAATAGTAGGTCTTTTCTTCCTCAACGTCTTCATCATCCTCGTCATCATCTCCTCTTAACTTTGAGAAGCCGATGATAAGGCCGATGATTACCAAGAGGATAACCAAGACAACTAGGCCAACTTCAATTGCTCGCTTAAGACCACTCTCTGAAGCTGCCTTAGCTTGTTCAACATTGACTGTCAATGGAACTTGCTTTAGGATCCTATCAGCAGTGCTAATCGTTACGGTGAACGTTTGAGCGCCAACTGGAGCATCCTTCTTAGCAGATACATAGATGGTAACAGCCTTGCTTTCGCCAGCGTTCACAACAATTACGTTGCTTGGGCTTACTCTGAAGTTTGCCCATGAAGCGCCATCAGCAGCTACCATGTAGGTCTTTGCGGTCTTGCCAGCATTGGTCAAGGTGATAGGGTACGCAACTTCTGCGCCGCCTTGGATAGCGTTTTGGCCATCGGCAGCTACGGTAATTACGGTCTTGTCAACTGAGCCAGTTGCGGCACTTCCAGTATCAGCAGTTTCGTCAGCAACAATATGGATTGTCATTTCCTTGACATTCTTCTTGTCGCCTTGGTCAAAGATTGCTTCAACACGAACAGCATAATCGCCTGTCGCAGCATCCTCTGGGATCCTTAGGAAAAGTTCCTCTGAGGTTGCTTCGTCGTCATCGTCGCCATCTCGTTCCATCTCATCAATAAAGTCAGTAGCACTTACGCCTAGGCTTGGGATGCTAACAACAACCTTGACTCCTTCTTCGTCGTCTTCGCCTCTATTTCTTAAGCGAACGGTTGCAAGCAAAGCTCTTCCAGCCTTAACTTCGGTGCCCGGTGAAAGTACAACATCTCGAATCTCGACATCGTGTTCTTGAGTGTCTACTTCGATTGTGTAGGTTTCTTCAATAGTAGGATTGTTTCTATCTTCGATCCTGATTCGCAAGACATACCTATCCTGGTCAAGCTTTTGCCTCAATGGAAGCTTCAAGGTTTCCCTGTAGGTTACGCCTTCCTTAATATCGAAGACTTCGCTTATGTCATCAATCGTATCAGAACTGTCAAAGCCTCGTAGTGAAGCTGAAATCTGTACGTCTTCGCTGTCATTTAGAGCAAGAATGTGAACCTTAACTTCAAGTTCGTCTCCTCTGTCTACATCAAAAATATTTGCGCCGTTTGGCGAAATCTCGTCATCGTCTAGTTCAACTGAAGTGATCTCTGCATATTGTGCAAAGGCACTAGCGGTCAACAAAGCTCCAACGAGAAGCATTATTCCCAACAATCTTTTCATCATTTTAGTTTCCCCCAATGTTTTTGTCTGATCGCCCCTTGTGGAGGCAACCAAGATTCGTATATAATATTTGTGCTGATTGAGCATTCTCAAGTCATCACTCATTTTTACTACATATAAGTAGTAATTACTTATATATAAACCTTTCGGTTCTCCATATATAAGTTGTTGTTATCGTGTGGTAACAACATCCTATATATAAAGGTTTTCTCTAATAGTCACTATTAAATGACAGTAATTGGCCGATGCGTGATCCTTCGATCGCCATCGATATCGATGACAAAGGTCACTTCGTATTCGCCAGCCGGTGCGTCTTTAGGAAGCTCAAATTGAAGCATCTTTGAAGACTCTTGATTCATCTCGATGGTTGCTGGCTTGATCCAGTTGCTTCTTACGCCAAGCTCTGGTAGCATGATGACCACTCTTGCATCATCTAGCTCTTCCCATGCCTGCAATTCGAAGTTTAGGAACGCCTTTACGCTATCCCCTGGCTTGTAGCTTTCTTTATCAAAAGCAATATGGTTGATATGGATGATATTATGCCTATCCGTTTCTTGTCTCACTACAATGGTTTCGGTGTCAGTTGCAACCCTTCCATCAGCGCTAGTAACCCTCAAAAAGAGATTGTAGATCCCTTCCTCCTCGAATTCAAGCCTTGTCCAGACTTTGTCAACAAGATCTATGATCCCATCCTCATCAAAGTCCCATTCGATGAGGAATGGAGCGGTTCCGCCCATTATATCAGCTCGAACCTTGACTTCCAAAGGAGCGGTGCCTTGTAACGGTGTTGCAAAGATTCGCGCGCCAAAAGGACCAAGTTCACAAGTATAGGTATCTTCATCGCATGACTCCCCGATATCGCAAACGATTGGGGATCCGTTCATGCAGCCGAAATTTTCGTCGCAGGTTTCTAGGCCGTCGCAAAATAAGCCATTGTCGCACTTGCTGTTATCAGGATAGTGTCCTATGATATCATAATCTTCATCGCAATAGTCTACGGTGCACGCTATGTTGTCATTCGAAGCCGGATTTGGGCCGTTTTCACATTTATTGGTGAAAGGATTGCAGGTTTCTTCTCCATCACAGAAAAGTCCGTTGTCGCAGTCCGAGTCCATAGTACACTCAATGAATTGGCAGCTCTCATCGCACCAGTCACAAGCGTATGGGTCTTGCCCATCGCACTGTGGATCTGCGCCGCAATACATGTCACAGACATGATATATGGTTGAGTCTCCAATAGTGCATGAATCGGTGTATTCGTTGCAACTTGAAGTGAATTCTTCTCGATAGTCAAAGGTATTCTCATTGCTTTCGTATGGATCATCACAAGTATAGACTCCAACGATATTGTTTGCTGAGCAATCAACTACATGGCCAGTTTTACAACCTTGTGTTGCATGGCATGTTTCCTGCCCGTTGCAGAATAACCCATCATTGCACAAGTTGTTCTGAGGAGTATGTGTTATTGAGTCAGTTGCTTCATCGCAATAGTCTTGCGTGCAGCCAACATTGTCATTTACGATTGGAGCGGTGCCCGATTTGCATTCATGTGTTTGCGTGTCACAGGTCTCTTGCCCATTGCAGAAAAGTCCATCGTTGCAGTCAGCGTTGGTCTTGCATTCATAGAACTGGCAGTTGCCATCGCAGATGCTGCATGTCTCTAAGTCTTCCCCTTGGCATTCCTCATCAGCGCCGCAGCTCATATCACAATAGTGGATGATTTCGGTGCTTCCATGAGTGCATGAGTCGGTGTTTTCGTTGCAACTTGAGATGAACTCTTCTCGATAGTCTTTGGTGTATATATTGTTATCAGGATTATTGGTACAGGTATCGATTCCCTCGATATCGTTTATTGAGCAGTCTACAATAGTACCTGATTTGCATGAATCAGTGTATTCGTTGCATGTTTCCAATCCGTTACAGAATTTCCCATCGTCGCATGCTACTGGAGTCCCAAGAACGCACTTGTCTTTGGATTCATCACATACTTCATTTCCATTGCAAAACAGTCCATCGCCGCAGGCAGGAGGGGTGTTTTTCTTGCAGGTATAGGTAGTAAGATCACATGTTTCAACGCCATTGCAGAATAGGCCATCATTGCAGTCTGCATCGCAGGTGCATTCTTCCAATTTACAGTAGAGTGAGCAGCCATCGCCAGCAATTTCGTTGCCGTCGTCGCATTGTTCATTCTGCCCATAGCCGTTTGGCGTTTGCTTTATGCCATCAGCACAGAACGTAAGGACGCAGTAGTTGCTGCATTGATCGTTATTGTTTTGATTGCCGTCGTCGCATTCTTCGTTGGATTGCTTGTATCCATCGCCGCATTTCTCTATTTTGCAGGTGCTTGAGCAGCCATCATTGTTGTTTTGATTGCCATCGTCGCATTGCTCGCCTGGCTGTATGTCGCCATCGCCGCAGTATTCGAGCTTACAGTATGGAGAACAGCCATCGCCAAAGATGGTATTCCCATCGTCGCATTGCTCGTTTTGGCCATAGCCATTGGGTGTTTGCTTTATCGCGTCACCGCAGAACGTAAAGATACAGTAATTACTGCATTGATCATAATTATTGGAATTGCCATCATCGCACTCTTCGCTTGGGTGCTTGATGCCATCGCCGCATTTCTCTATAGTACAGATCGCTGAGCAGCCATCATTGTTGTTATTGTTGCCGTCGTCGCATTGTTCATTGTATTGCTTTATTCCATCGCCGCATTTTTCAATTCGGCATGCACTTGAGCAGCCATCATTGCTGTTCGTGTTTCCATCGTCGCATTGCTCATAAGTTCCGTATCCATTCGGATTCTGGATCTTTGAATCGCCGCAGAATGTAAGAGCGCAATTATTGCATGAATCATAAGGATTGGAATTGCCATCATCGCATTGTTCCCAGTGCTGGTTTATCAGGGAATCGCCGCAGATAGGAGTTGGTCCACAGTCATAGGCGCAGCTTCCGCCATCGCCGCCGCCGTCTCCCCCGCCATCGCCGCCGCCATCAGCGAATACGCCTGAAAGGCTGCCTAGAGGCAAGGTAAACAATACTAACAAGAATGACAATTTTCTTAGCGCGGTATATGCGTTCATGGTAAATCCCCCAACGTTATTGACTGTTTGAATGTAACTACTTACTAATAACTACATTATTGATTACTAGTATTTAAATGTTTCTAATTTGTTATTACTTAATAATAGTAAAAATAAAAAATATAATTAGTTCCTTCGCGCTTTCGACTTGACCGGAGCAGCAGAATATTGAATTCTGAAGTCTGTTGGAACAATATAATAAGGTCCGCCATTGAGTGCCCTACCCAGAGCGCCCCACACATTTGTTTGTCTTCTTGCGAATTCAGCAGGGAAGACGTTTTGAGGCGATGCTCTCAAAAACGATCCACCGATTTGTTGGGGTATTACCTGCTTCTGCACAGAATCTCCGTTTAGGTGTGCTGCTTCGAAAAGATCTGCTAGCTGACCAGGACGATCTGCAGGGGCTGCTTTATGAACCGCCGCAACCCAGTTTGCCGGAACATACACCGCAAACTCAGTTGATCCGAATGGACTGAAGGCAGCTTCTGGCTTTGCAGCATTCATATTGTGGCCGCTAATTCGCACCATTTCTTTGGAAGCTGGCCCAAGCTCTCTCTGTGAGATGCATGCATGAGTGGTGTATTTTACCTCGCTAATCCTCATTCCGGAGTTGCCATAATCGATAATAGCCATGGCGTTTCTGACATTCTCTCTTCCTTTCATTTTCGCAAAGGAAAACTCCTGATCCTCTCCGGCTTTATAGAATGCAGCAACGTAAGGATTGTTTCTTGCCATATTTTTAAGTGGGCTGTATTGCTTATCCTGAAGACCATCTACAATTGCCTCGAAATGATTGCCAGAACTCCATTCGCCGGTTCTTCCGAGCAGATTGTCAAGATTTGCTTTTGTTTTACCAGCAACTGGAATTGCATAGTGCATCCATCTATTAGGAGAGCCAACCATACCAACCTGCAGCCATCCGCAGTCCTTAGAGGCATATTGTTGACCTCTTTGAGTGTCCTTTAAGCTGCCCTCTAAAGTATGCCTTGGGATGCCATCTGCATGTGCAGGAGCGTATGCTGCCCCTGTTCCTAGCGCCATTAATGCTGCGCCGCCAATCATTGCTGCCTTGTATGTGTTTGTCATAGTGATTTCCCCCACGAATTATAGTGTATTTTGTTATTACTTAATACTGGTAACAGAACATATATTTAAATCTTTCTATTTATTATCATTGCACAGTGACAACAATTTCAGTATTTTGAATAACCTCTATGCACATATAAAAGAAAAAGTCGTTGCACTAATGAAAAATAAAAAATCAAAAAAGGCATTTTCCGGTGTTGTATCTCACACTAAGAATTTTGCGCGGTGCGTTATCAGTATTGCCAGATGCTGGTTCGTTTGAATTTACATATTGCATATCTTTCAATCCATCGACGATGGCCTTGAAACGATCGCCTGATTCCCAGTACCCATCTCCACCAATGAGTCTATCCAGGTCCTGCTTTACCATGCCTGAAACTGGCAAAGTATCCTGTGCCCAACTGGTTTGCGGATCGCCTTTTGTAAGCACACTAACAACGGTAAGAATCCCACAATCTTTCACTTCTTGAGCCCGAAGAGGAGCATACACTGACCCAATCCCTATCGATAAACCCAATGCAGCGCTTCCAACCAGATTTGTGTACATATTTGCCATTATTATTTCCTCCATCAAAAATAAATGTAATTAATCGTATTGATAGGAAATAGACGGAGTATATAATTCTTTCCGGATATTATCATTGTACAGTGACTAAAATAAACCATTTGTATTGTCAATACCCAAATAACCTATTTAAACAATAAGAAAACATCCAGGGCATGATTTCAATAATCGGTGCCGGGCCCGCTGGATCTTACCTCGCTTACCTCCTAGCAAAAGCGGGAAAGGAAGTGACTATCTTTGAAGAGCACAAGGACGTTGGAAGCCCAGTCCAATGCACGGGTATCGTGACTCATTCAATTTCTCAATTTTTTTCTCTGACAAATGATGTGATTGCCAATACGATGGACACCGTAAAAATTATCTCTAAAAACAATGAAATAACGGCAAAGACCAGAGAGATCGTGATGTGGCGCAATAAATTCGATCTGTTTGCTGCTGATTTGGCCAAAAAGGCGGGGGCAAAGATAGAAACAGGGCATCAGTTTGTAGGGTTTAGTGGCAAAAACACGATCAAGGTAAAGAACAAAGAAAATAATGAAATAAAAGAAATAAAGAGCGAATATATCGTCGGCGCCGATGGCCCTTCAAGCGCGGTTGCCAAAGAGGCTGGGATCGATGTAAAGTCAAAGTTCTGGATAGGCATGCAGGCCAAAGTGAAGCTTAAGAGCGATACCACTGTGTTTGAGACGTATTTTGGCGATGATTTTCCCAATTTCTTTGGGTGGGTTGTCCCTGAGTCAGAGGATGTTGTTCGATTGGGCCTAGGAGCCTTTGAAAATGCCAATGAATATTTCTATCGATTTTTGAAAAAAAGGACCGGGAAGAAAGATATCATGTGCTGGGAATCAGGGATATTTCCAGTCTATGATCCAAAGAAAATAATCCAGAAAGGCAATGTCTATCTGATAGGTGATGCGGCAACGCAAGTAAAGGCAACGACTGGTGGAGGCATTATTCCATCACTTAAGGCTGCCAAGACACTCAGTGAATGTATCCTGCACAACAAAAATTATACCTTCAACTATAAAATCGGCTCAGGAAAGGAGCTGCGCTTGCATTTACTGATTAGGAATATATTGAATAAATTCAAGGATGCGGATTATGACCATTTGCTAGAACTCATGAAACAAGAGAAAGTGCAGAAAGTATTGAAAAAATACGATAGAGACACCCCGATCCCCTTGGTCATGAACCTGCTTCTTAGAGAGCCTCGGTTTCTAAAATATGCGAAGTTTGTTGTTTGAATTTCTAGGGCGATAATAATCTTTGAGAATGCACTAACTATTGCAATACCAACATGACAGTGAAGTGTACCATTGCACTAAGATATCAATAATAAGATGCCGCCATACTGAGGCGGCCTAAATAACACGCTCACTCAACAATAAGTCATGTTCAAATAAATATTTCAAAAGAAAAAGTTCAACACCATTCCAAAAAATTACCCACTACATCCATATTGAGGATTGCTCTCGATAAATTCCCTGATCTCATCTTCACTTAAAACAGAAAGCATGACAAGCAGGGCCATGATCGAATGCTGGTTGTTATCGATTCGAATCTCAGAGATGTTTTGGCTCGTTCGCATGCCTCCAAGCAATATATTCTTGTCTGGCCTTGATTTGATCTCATCTTCTCTATACTGCATCTGCATAAGCGATCGAGAGCCCAATATCATCGCCTGTTTGTAGCGCTGCGCTCGCTCCACGTCATTTCGCTCATTGGCTAGCTTGTATGCGTAGCTTAGCCCTTCCATATAGACAGAGGTACTTGATGAGTGAGGTATCCCATACTCGGGGAAATCAAGATTGTAAAATGCGCCAAGCTCGTGAGGACTTTCACATTCGTCCCTTAACATGATGTCAACAAGCCAATCGTTGATCTCAAATATATAATCGGCATACGTATCATTATTGGTTTGCTGGTATAATTTGTAGTCGGCCATCGTATGCCAGGGAACAAAAGCAGGTCGTTTTTTCTCGCCAACGAAATAATTGCTGTAATAGTCAAAGGACTGCTGTACGCTTTGAAGCAGCATAGGATCCTTTGTCGCCTCGTACTCCATCATGAGCGCAAGCATCGCTTCTCCTGGATAGAATTGTTGATCTACTTCCTTACCAAGAGGAATATAGAATGTATAGAAACTGCCATCGGATTCATTATGCAAAAATAAAATATGACGCAGAAGGCTCGCCCTGATCTCGCTGAATTGATCCGTATGAGAGAGCGAGATGAAGGCAAGTGATGCTGCCCCAAGATACGATTGGTTATTGTAGAATATATAGCCGAAATCATGGCTTGGATCTTCCTGATAATAATTAGAGATGTAATACTGAAGGTGCTCATCATATGCATTCTTGAATTTTTGATCCTGTGTATAGTTATACAATGAGTAGAGCGAATAGGTCGTCATAAGCTGGCGAACCATATGAGTGCTTGTAGAGAATGTTTGCGTATCTGGGTAATAGATATATTCAGTTCGGCCGCTTTTATCTTGGTTTGCCAAAATGTAATTACCGGCACGTATAAGTGTTGCATTCAGCGACTTTGCAGACACTTCATCAATAGATACAAAGTCTATAGGAGCCTGCAAAGCTTTTTGTTCACTAGATTCGCAACCCATCAAAACAAATAGGCTAAGAATCAAAAAAAGGATAATTGCACTCTTCATGGCTTCCAATGTAACAGTCTTGCTTTTAAATATATTGGCGTGTATGAAACTGTTTTTTAGAAATTTACCAGTGACTTAACCAAAAGCTTTCATCTCATTTCATCGGCGTTTGGCATCTTCTCGCCTGTCAATCAGCGTATCTACCCTGGGAAAGAGGGGCACTCCCTTT
>CAZFPU010000025.1:0-14749 GCA_964521145.1 uncultured Methanosarcinales archaeon
AAGAAAGATATATCATCTTGTCAAAGAGTATGCCGGATCCCATTTTCGTGAAATCGAGCGCAAAAGCGGCCTTTCAACCGGATCTCTACAGTATCATCTTGATTATTTGGCAAAGCAAGGGCTCATAAAGATCCAAAAAGAAGGAAAGAACACTCGATACTATCCTAATAACTTTAGCTCGCAAAATAAGAAGATCATGGCGCTTCTTAGGCAAAAGAGCGTTCGAGACATCTTGCTCTATGTGCTGATGCACGACAACTGCAATCACGAGCAGATAGTGCAATCGGTACGGTTATCTCCATCCACGGTATCTTGGCACCTTAAGAAATTAGAGGTGAGTGGAACTATCCTGTCGAGGCAAGAGGGAAGAAAAACGCATTATTGCCTAGCAATCGATAAGAACGAGATAACGAAATTGCTTATTGCATATCAAGAAAGCTTTTTGGATAGCGTTGTCGATAATATCGTCGAGATGTGGGATGTTTGAAAAGAGGGGTTTATTATCAAACAACGGGGAGATTTTTCTTGAGCCAATCGAGTTCGTAATAGCTATGAATAGAATGCACAATGATAAAGACTATTTATGCGTTTTGCCATTGTATTTCATGATTTTTCTGCCATCCTCGCTCTAAAAAATTATAGACCGATTGCGGATTCACCACTGATCCCGATAACAAACAGTCATCGGAATGGATACTTTTTTATATTCCTAAACCCTATCCACTAGTATGGCAAACTCGCGGGATTCACTCATGCCCATCTTTGTGGTCATACTGGCACTTGTAGTGGTTGTTGGAATAGTGTATTTCTTTGTTGCTTTCAATGGACTCGAGCCAAGACAGGCTGGGCAAAATACCATAACCTACGTCCCTTCCCAGATGCTTACGGCACAAACATATGAAGTACCTTCGGTTTCTGAGCGCCTTACACTAGAGAATAGCAGACTAGAAGATAGGGTCACTGCTTTAGAGCGGCAGCGAACGCAACTAGAGAACTCCCTGAGTTCAATGCGTTTCGAGAACAACAGGCTTCGCGACGACCTTGATGATGACCATTGGTCTGATTGCGATGATTGGGATGATGACGATTGCGATGACCTCGAAGAAGAGCTCGAGGATGAGGAAGAGGAGAATGACGATTTGCGAGATACCATCGAGGAATTGTGCGACGAGCTTGATGATCACAATATCGATTCGGACGAGTGCTAGGTTTTATATTTTTATATAGTTTTAATTTATTCTGGGAAAAATTGGCGGCGGCTCAGATCCAACCTCATGGAACTCGGCGCATGATTGAAGGGGCTGTAGCCAGGAGAATCTGAAAAGCACCGATGGGTTATTCTATTGTTTTGCGATTGATTGACACCATAGAAAAAATTTGAAGCGGCTAAAAGCTGCCCATTGCTCTTATATCCATATTTTCAAGGACCTTCTTTTCAGACCCCTCGATGGCAACCCTAACCATTGCCTTTGCAAGCTGCCCGGAATTAGTGCAGTATTGCGGCGCTATCTTGTTGAGAATCGGATAGAATAACCCCACAACACGATAGAATAGTTTTTTTCTTGATTTTTGCTTGTTTTCAGGATGGATGTATCCTGGCCTTACGATGTAGACATCTCTAAATTGCAGCTTTTGCAGGCTCTCTTCAGCTTTTCCTTTCCATTTCGCAAATAGTATGCTGCTCTTAGGGTCTGCACCCTGTGCGCTGAATAAACAGAAGATCGTTTTCTTGCTTTCAATTGTTTTTGCCAATGCAACCAGGTAATCATGAGTGATTTCAATGAATTTTTGTTCTGGAACATCCCCTTGGTAGACACCGATGCAATAAAAGCAGATATCATGATCCATGATGTCCTTCTTAATTTCGGAGAAATCGAGGAAATTGGAATGCACGATTGCCGTTACTTTCTTATTTTCAATACCTTGGTCGCGATTCACGACCGTTATTTTTTTTATTTTGGGATTTTGGATACATCGTTCTAATACTTCTGAACCCACCATACCAGTTGATCCAAGGATTAAGACTTTCATGGTGGTGTTTTCGATCAATTGGTTATTAAATCTTTTTCAATATGTGAGTTTTTCGGATAATTCCAGCTTCGCTCCAGTCCCTAGGCTACTATCATTACGCCCTGCCGCAGCATAGTGGCGTACAGAAGACATCGCATAATGTTCGAACTTTAGGATGCAATTTTTAATATTTCTCTGGGTTTAATTCCCCGACCTTCAGGTCGCCTATTAAACATCGTCTACTGTTCCATTGGGTTGCAGTTTTTACAATGGATTGGACCCAATGACTAAGTACATTGGATAGCAGTTCATGTTGCATCTTTTTAATGATCGGGAAGCCCCGTCCCTTAGGGTGGGGAGGAGATCACTTGTTCGAAAAACTCTCAATGCATTCCAGAATTCATCGCTTTCTCATGCGCCTGTTGCTTTTTTTCGCGCAAAAACAGCCAGCTCAGCAGTGCGGCCAAGCCACCAAAGAGCGCTCCGACAAAGAATGCATAGTGATAGCCACTATTGAGCGCGATTAGCTGTTCTGATCCAGAGGCAATCAGGGTTTGTGTCCGAAACACTGCAATACTGGCAAGAGTAGCAAGTCCAAGCGCGCCGCCCATCATGAATGCGGTATTAAGGACCCCTGACGCAAGGCCCGATTCCTCTTCTGAAACATCGCTCATCGCAGCTAGTAGTATTGGATTAAACGCAAGGCCTGCGCCAAGACCAAGCAAGATCATGCCTGGCAAGACATGCAGCAAAAATGTCCCATTAACGGGGGCAAAGGCAAATAACCCAAGACCTATGGCAACTAAACCCATTCCTACTGCCAAAGGCAATTTGGTTCCAAAGTGCATGACAATTTTTGCAGAGAGACCAACTGAGAAAACGGCCATAATAAGATTTGCTGGAAGAAATGAGAGGCCGATCTGCATGGGTGTGTAATTAAGCACCAGCTGAAGATAGAGTGCTGAGAGAAAAAACCATGCAAACATCGCTGCGGACCAAAGAATTCCAATAATGCTTGCGCTTGATACATTTCGATTAGAAAAAATACTTAGCGGGACTAAAGGTACTGGAACTTTTTTCTCAATATAGAGGAAAAGCACGAACAAAATGATAGCAGTTCCTAGTAATCCAAGCGTTTGATTTGATAGCCAGCCTGCCTGGTTTCCATTGACTATCGCATACACGGCAAGCATTAGTGATGTTGTTATAGTGATCGCTCCCATGAAATCAAGATGCTTTACTTCACCTTGCCCCTTATCCGCGGGAAGCAGATGGAGACAGAGCACAATGACCAGTATGCCTATTGGCACATTCACTAAAAAAATCCAGTGCCAATTCAATGCGCCTGTCAAAACACCGCCTAAAAGCACCCCAATAGCGCCGCCCCCTGCCGCAATGAACCCAAAGAAACCCATGGCCTTTGCGCGCTCATCATCTTTTTGAAATAAATTAATGATTAGTGATAACGCGACTGCAGCAACAATCGCGCCACCAAGACCTTGCAGCGCTCGCGCTGCAATAAGAAGCCCTTGTGAATTGGCAAGGCCGCAGGCAAGTGAAGCGAGCGTGAACAATATGAGTCCTATTAAAAAAACCCTGCGCTTTCCAAAAAGATCACCAAGCCTGCCCCCGAGCAAGAGAAACCCGCCGAAGGTAAGCATGTAGGCATTCACTATCCATACTAACGAGGTTTCTGAAAATCCCAGATCGGTCTTTATGGATGGCAATGCCACATTCACTATTGTTATGTCCAGCACGATCATAAGATCGCCAAGGCAGAGTACCATGAGCGCAAGCCAGCGCATTTTGTCTTGAGTGTTCATAGTGGTTTCATTTTGTTTTCTCTTTCTATTTTTAAACATCGAAATTCCACCATCTCTGTGAGTGGTGGTTCACCGTGAGTAACCATCGAGTGGAATTCCGAGTGCGATCAAGAACCACTCTCAGTGAAATCAAACGCATCATGCCACCAATGTTTCACCGGTGGTTCTTGACATAACTGTTTTTTATTTCCTGTTTCCTATTTTCTGGCTGGAAATCTTTGTTTCAATGAATAGATGCCAAAACAGATACCAATGAAAAACAAATGATACAGTCCAAGCCAATGGTATCTTTTCCAAAAAAAAGTCAAAATGTTTGAATTCTCTCTTACATCTTTACAATGGTTGAAAAACCGCCATAACACATTAGTCTCATATCCATAAGAGGATTTTTCTCGCTTTGTGCCATGAGCTTTTTCATTCTCGGATCGTTCATCATCTTCTTATTGACCTGATCTCGATGTTTTTTTGATCGAAAGCCAACCACTGAAGATATCAAGACTTCTCCTGGCTTTAATCTTATCTTGCTTGGGAAGGGTGTTGCCCACTTTGGCTTAAGGTCGTCTCCTAAAAATTCCCGATATTCCAAAGCACCAAGATCGGCAATTATCTTTCCAAACTGACTTGCAATCTTGCGATATGCATTCAGATTCTTTTTTGGCAGCGGTAATATGTATAGATCTATGTATCCTTCCATGGTCTCAATCCTCCTTTTTTCATTAATAACTAATACTTTATTCTATTTAAGGTAAACGAAAATATTCATTTGCTTCTCTGATTTTTGTAGCCAATGGAAGTGCGTTCAGATTTATGATCCATCTGACCAATGAAAAATCAAAATAAATCTTACACAGTATCAGTTCTTGGCAAGACACACTCACTGGCCTCTTTATCTTCTCTCAATCTCACAAACACAGGCGCCCGTAACTTGTTGTTTCTTGTTATCTCAAGATAATTTATTTGGGCAACCAGCATGGGCTCGACAGGAATCACCCCTTTCTCCATTTCAACCAAGGGATCCTGGATAGCGATCCCATCAAGCTGCTTTTTTAGGTCTGCCATGGTGGCTTCATCAAAACCACTGCCTACTTTTCCTGCAAATTGTAGTTTTCCTTCGCTATCATAATACCCCAAGGCTAGGCTGGTTAGCTGTCTTTTTTCCTGAGTATACCCTAAGATAACGCAATCAGTATCTCTTGTTATCTTTATCTTTTTCCAGGAATCTGACCGAGCATCCATCTCATAGGAGCTATCCTCTTTCTTTGCTATGACTCCTTCAATAGCGCGCTCTTTTACTAGTTTCCATAGTTCTCTTCCTTTTTTTGTGTAGAATGAGGTCTGCAGATGATCCCCTTCCTTGACGACTTTATCCAGAATTTTTTTTCTTACATAGAGCGGCTCATTAAGAAGCGATTTTCCATTGAGATAGAGGATATCGAATGCAACATAGGTGGCTGCCAGATCCATCTTCCCCTTGTTTCTTTGCATCCATAAACCAAATGAAGGATGCCCTTTCTCATCATAGATAACAATTTCACCATCCAGAATGCACTCCTCTGCGTCAAGGTTATCATAGAATGCGAATTCGGGGTACTTGTCTGTAATCACTATCCCATTTCTTGAGGTGAATTTTAATCTCTTTTTCTTGTAGCATAACGCCCTGACACCATCGAGCTTTGCCTCAAAATAATGGTCTTTTCTATCTAAGAGGTCTTCTGAGCCAGTGGTTGCAAGCATTGGTTTCATTTTTTGATGTTGTTTATTTTGATTATTTAGTTTTCAAGTGAAAGTTATTCGATTATTTTTTTGAAAATACGAGTTATTTGCTTGGGTTCCTTATTGGTTGGTTCTACTCATCTCAAAAGCTAAGTTATTTAGGCGCTCCCAACACGTCGCGCTTTGATTTTGTTGATATCCTAGTGCAATGGTATGCTTAGCTGATTATTTCCTATTATTCTGCCATTTCATTGCTTTAGCTGCTTCTGGATCTTTTCAATTGAAACGCCTTGCTTATACAAATCTTTCCACACATCGCCTTTTTTCAAGCGATCATGCACGTTGTCTAGGGTAAAATGATGTGGGTCTATTTTTTTGACTTCATTCCATTCGATTGGCATTGCAATTCCTCCTCTAAGTGATTGGCGAACTGAGTAAGGGCAAACAGCGGTATGGGTTGGAGAGTTTCGAACTACATCGAGCATAACCCTGCCGGCTCTTTTTTCGATGCGCATCTCATTGGTCATGGTTTCAGAATAATGGTCTGCTAATACTTGGGCTATTTTTGAAGCAAAGTTCTTTACATCTTCTTGCTTGGTTGATCTATCTAAGGGTACGACAATATGATAGCCTTTATTACCAGAGGTCATTATGAAGCTTGGCATGCCTAATGTATCGAGAAATTTTTTTATATCAAGCGCAGCCTGCTGCGTCATTGGAATATCATTGACTGAAGGATCGAGATCGAAGATCATCTTATCAGGATAATCTAGTTTGTCAACTCGCGCTGGCCATATATGGGGAATTACCATTTGCGTTGCCAGATACACGATGCTTTCCTCATCATTTGCAGTGATATAGTTGATGGTGCTGCCTTTCCTTGTTATTTCAGTTCGTTTCATCCACTGCGGAAAATAATCAGGGACATGCTTTTGGAAAAATCCATCCTCTCGCATGCCGTGCGGGATTCGAAACATCGAGATCGGCCGCTCTTTGATGTGCTCAAGCATCAAGGGGGCGGCTTTCTTGTAATAATCGACGAACTGCTCTTTGGTGATATTGGCAAACACTTCCTTTTTAGCGTTCGTTAGCTCTATTTCCTTGTCATGCACTTTGATAGATTTTGAAGGGAAGTGTTCATCTTTCTTGTTTTCAATTGCTTCCTCATCATTCATCTTAATTAAGATCCAGTTCTTGCTATCTTTCATTCGATTGAAGGCAAATCCTCCGCGCAATCTATCTCCCTTGACCCAGATGATCACGTGGCCTTTTTCGATCCATTTGGAAAGTGGCTCTAGTTTTCCTTCTTTGATCATCATGCTCACAAAATAGCCCCTATCCCATATTTCAACAGAACCCCCTCCATATTCGCCTTTAGGGATCATACCTTCGAAATTGCCATATTCCATCGGATGGTCTTCAGTCTGCACTGCTAAACGTTTATCTTTGGTGCTCATGCTGGGCTCTTTTGGAACCGCCCACGATTTTAGGACACCATCGACCTCTATTCTGAAGTCGTAATGGAGCCTTCTCGCTGAATGTTTTTGGATGACAAACATTGTTTTTTTGGATTTAGAAGGAGTTGATCCTTTTGGCTCTGCTGTCTTTGAGAAATCTCTTTTTTTGTGATATTCCTTTAACTCTTTCATGGGTTTGAATTTTTTCTGCTCTATAAAAATATTTGGCAGGGCTCAGGGGAAAGTCTCGCTCACGCTCGGGTTAGCGGCTTCGAAATATCCACTGTCGCAAATCAAAGAGGTGGCCTCCCCGCAACGAAAGCATTCGTTGGCACTTGCATGCGGCATTCGCTTCGCTCAGCCCCCTGTTTTCAAAGGGGATCGAACGCAGTGAGATCCTCTAAAGTGCCAGCTGATTCCATGAAAACCAGGTTTTCAGGGTGCCGAAACCGAGTTTCGTGCATTTCAGCTGAGGGACAACCCCCGCAACACCTTCGCTATCGGATATAAGATATTTTGACCCGATACTGCTAACCTTCACTTTCCCCTAAGCCTAAAAGAATTATCCTCAATCCAAACTAGCCTTCAAAGCAGCGATCAAATTATCTTCTTTCCTTTCTTTCTTAGTAACCTTAGCAGCTTCAATGACTTCTCCTTTTGCCGCTTTCTTCATTATCTTCTCCATCTCTTCGGCAAAGGTATCCTTGAAATGGTCGATATTGAATTGGGTCTTGTAGAGCTTGTTTATGAGCTCTTCAGCTAATTTGAGTTCAGGAGCTCCAATCTTTGGCGCTGAAAGGAGATTATCGACTCCTTTGATATCTCGTACTTCATAGCTGTAGTTGAGGGTCGTTAGCAATAAGCCTTCCTTATAGGCTTTGATCGTGCATACATACTCTTTTTCTCGCATGACAAATCTGCCTAGGGCGGTTCTTGCGGTTGCCTGCAGAATTTCCTTGAATAAGAAATACGTTTTCTCCTTTTCTTTGGCAGGGCCCGCGTAATAATGCGAATTGAAGTACACGGGATCGATCTGATCCTGATCGACAAACTCGACGATATCTATGGTGTCTGACTTCTCTGGTTTGATGGCACCTAGCTGCTCTTTTGTTGGAACAAAGAACTTTCCTTTTGAAATTTCAATGCCCTTTACTATCTCAGCCCACGGCACTTCCTTCCCGCTCTTTTCTGCTATGCGCTTGTATTTGATTGGGCTGTGCGTCTTCGAATCAAGCATCTTGAAGCTAAATGATTTGCTTTCTATCGCAGAATAGAGTTTTATGGGGATGTTTACTAAGCCAAAGGATATTGAACCGTTCCAGATTGATTTCATGGATTATTAAGAGGCGTAGATGTTTAAAAATGTTTGGTGGAAGTTGTTTGCAGCCCTAAATAGTTAAAGAATTATAAACTAGCGTCCTTGTGAAACTTATCTTTTTGATTTTTGCTTAGGCTTTATCCTTGGAGTTGCTTTTGGATTTACTTTTTTAACCCGAAGCTCATAGAGCTTTCCTCCCACCAGTGTTAGGGGAATTCCGGTGAACGCTCCTCCTAAGCTATACCAAGCAGGGCCGTATTCCCACATTGCTATGGCGCCAGCGAGCCAAAGGATGGAGCCTATTATGCCTAGAATCGTTACTGCCTTCATCGCATTTTCTTTAGCGATCATTGCAGTTATGTATGAGCCAATTAGTGTAAAAATAACGCGATAGGATAATGCCAAAGTGAGTAAACCGGTTGCAAACATCGGCTCCCCATACGGCGGATAGACTCCTGTTACATGGAATAGATGGTCGGTAGCAATTGAAAGAACAGCGGTAACAATAAAGCCCGCAACAATGGCTAAGAGCAGTCGTTTCATTTGTTCAACGCAATTGTAGGCTGCAACATGCTTATCCTATTGCCTTCAGTATCAATAAATGACACGTATGTTCCAACACCTGGTATCTCCATTGGCTCGCCAACCACTTTGCCGCCTGCCATTTCCACTTTTTGGATGTGTTCCTTGATATCATCTACAGCGATGACTATCGAAGGATACTGCATGGACCTATCAGCTGTTCTTTGGAAAAATCCACCGTTTATTGCGCCGGGCTTCTTTGGTCCTTTCTCATCGGATTCTGCTGTGTCAACAACAACGTAGTTTCCCATCTCTGGGCCTAATTGGTTTGTTTTCCAGCCAAATACTCTGGTGTAGAAATTAGCCATGCGCTTTCTGTCTTCTGCAGGCATCTCAAAATGGATAACGGGGTTCATTTTCATAGTAGGGAGTACGGCTTTTGAAATTTATAAATGTTGTGAAAGAGAGTATGGGTGAATGCTTGTTAAACAACTACATTCCCATTCCTTTCTCTTTTCTTAGGAACACCATCTCAGAATCAGTTGATGTTTTGGGATCGAACATGTATCCGCTTTTATTGAATCTTTTGAGATCCTCTATCTTTTGGATGTTGCTTCTAACCACAAAATCGGCATACAGCCCTCTTGTTTTCTTTGCCAATAATCCAATGACTTGGTATTTCCCATTCTTGAAGTTTTTGAAGATGATATTGATTACCTTACAGTGTAATTTGTCAAAATCAACCGCTTCCTCGTATTCTTTTGATGCGCAGTTTATGAGGATATCTTTGCACTCGCTGTTTAATGTACTGGTTATCTTCTCTTTCCAGTATGCATACAGATCTTTTCCCTTGGGATTTGCTAAGGGGGTGCCCATATCCAAACGGTATGCTTGGATAAGATCAAAGGGCTTTAGGATGCCGTGCAAACCGCTTATGATCCTTACGGTGCTTTGTAAACGCTCGTAATCCTCTTTCTTGTATGCCATGAAATCAAAGCCATGGTAGACGGGACCATTGAAGGTAAAAATCGCTTGCCGCGCATTGGTTTTATTGAATGGCGCTTTCCACTGCTGGTACCTTTTTTGGTTCAGATCCGCTAGGTCTTTGCTTATCTCCATCAATTCTGCTAGCTCATCTGTTGATTTCTTCTTTAGGATGTTTACTAGGATCTTTGAATCTTCTAGAAATTCTGGTACTGTTGCTTTATCGTAAGGGATTGTCTTTTCGAATTCGAGGGTTTTTGCGGGGCTTAGAAGGACTATCATTCTAAGAAAAATATGGGTAGCGGTCATTTAAATATATTGCCAATCCATAGGCTTTGCACATTAACTAGACACCGAACCCAATATCTTGTACTGCCCATTTATTTATAATACTCTATTTTGTGTTTAATTTTAATTAATGTGCAAAGCCCCATCCATACAAAATTTTTTAAATAGAGATCTACTATGACACTCCATGCTCAATAAAAAAAGAAAAACCAATGGGTCGATCAGTAGTGGCGGGAATGCGGTGTATTGTCTTGGGTTGGTGGGAGCGTTAGTGTATTATGTTTCCCAAGCTACGAGTTTTTGGGCAGGTGTTATTGGCGTGCTTAAGGCATTGGTATGGCCTGCTTTCTTAGTGTATGAATTGCTGAAATTTCTTGGAATGTCTTGAGTTAAGCGACAACCAAGACACCCTTTCAAGACTTGATCACTCTTTGTTCCCCTGGTCTTTACAGTAACTCACTGCGAAATTTCTACAAAAACTCCTAAATGAATATTTTTTGTGAATCCAAGCAGAGCGATCGCCATGAAATCCAATAATACAAAGTATTAAAAAGAATAAATCCGATTTTCGATTCATATGAAGATCCTGCACTTCGTAATTCTGCTTATCTGCGTATCAGCAACAGTAATCGCCCACTCCCTTGAAGATAAGACGCTTGGCAAATCAGATGCCGCAGTCACAATTGAGATGTACGCTGATTTCCACGACCCCTTCTCCAAGCAGTGGTTCGCAGACACGCTCCCGAAAATAAAGGAAAATTACATCAATAGCGGAAAAGCAAAACTGATAGTCAAGCATTTTCCCCTGCAGGCGATCCATCCGTATTCAAAGGACGCTGCCATGGCTGCAGATTGCGCTGCCGACCAGGGCCAATTCTTTGGGTATGTGGATATCCTCTTTGAGAATATCGGCAAGGGATCATCTAGTGATCTTATCAGTTACGCGCAGCAAATCAACTTGCATGGGGAAGAGTTTTCCGATTGCCTTAACAATAAAATAACAGCACAAGATGTTGAATTGGACCTAGCCATTGGAAATACGCTTGGCATACAGGGAGTTCCCACTTTCTACATAAATGGAGTGAAATTGGTGGGCGCACAGCCATATGATGTTTTTGCAAAGGCAATTGATGCCGCCGCCCATGAGGATTTTAGCGGCGCTTGTGATGATAGCGATTGGGGGAAAAATTATTATCAAAAAGGCGTTACTGCCTGGAAAGTTGATGGGTCATACAATAAGCAAGAGGATTATTGTTTGGACTCACAGAGCGTGTCGGAAGGATATTGCATACCTGATGCGGATGAAAATGGCAAATCGTACATGCGCATCTCTTATTCTTGCGAAAATGGATGCAAGGATGGTGCCTGTGCCCAAAAGAGCGCACAGAAAGTATCTGAAAAAGTAGCCTGCGTCTTCAACGGCGCAGACAAGGATAATTATCCGAATTGTTATTCTGATTCCGGCTCCTTTAATTGTGAGTCATATGCTCAAGAAGATGGGGTGCTCCGGTGCATCTCTACTGTTTCTGGATATAAGGGAGAAAAGATAACCTGGAAAAGCAGCTGTGGCGGCTATGGGTATACGATACTAGATGGCGATGATGAGACAGTGAAATTTTCCTGCCAAACAGTCTATGAAAACTGTCCGCAAGGATGCACCTGCCACGAAGGAAAAGTGTTCGAATGCGCAATCGATAAGGTGCCATGTCCTGCTGGCTGCAGCTGCGATACTACGGGGGTAGTGCTCTATTGCGGCAAGCAAGTATGCATTGATTCAGACAATGGCAAGAATTACTATCAAAAAGGAGCGGTAAGCGTAAAAATAATCAAAGACATTCCTGAGACAAAAAAAGATATCTGCGCTGCTGAGTCGGTGATCCCTGAAAAGGCAGATTATTACAAGAACCTATTGCACGAGGCTTATTGCTATAATGGGCACGATTATGCGTATGATGATTTTGAATGCCCCAATGGGTGCAAAGATGGGGCCTGTGTCCCATTTGTACAGGAAGAAGATGAAATAATACCTGAAAAAGAGGATTATTCATCGCAAGGATGCCAAGAGAAAAAATGCAAGGAGCTTTCTAAAAATTGCGTGCATGATGATCAGATGGTGCTTGAAGAATGCACGTTCTATATCAGGACAAAGGATGGCTCATGCGAAGAGATCACCAACACAAGGTCACGAGTTCTTGATGGGGCCTGCGATGAGCAAAAGCAGTTAGTGATGTTCTGCCAGGGCTGCCAGTTGGATGAGAGCACCTGCCTTCCGATAGGGACAAGGCTTGAGAAAAAAGAGAGCGCATATTATTGCGACATCAACAAAAAGATGACCGTGCAAAAAGAAATTGCGTTAGCATGCCAGAATAATTACGAATGCGAGACCAATATCTGCAAGTCAAATGTATGCAAGCCTCTTTGTGAAGGCTGTTTGGATAAGGAAAACATCTGCTTGCCAATTGGAACGAGGACTGATGTCGAGTATTGCGATGTGGATAGCGCTCTGAAATCCCAAAGGATCGAGACTGCCTCCTGCAATAATAATTTTGAGTGCGGCTCTAATCTGTGCGTGGATGGACAGTGCATTGAGAAAGGGGCATTTACAAAAATCATGGATTGGTTTAGGAAATTGTTTTGATCCAATGGTCTATTCAATTTCGAGGTTTTCTCTTTGAGTCATTCATAGTATCCTTTTTTAGCAGACCGATATTGGTAATTATCTTGAATTCTTTGTTTTTGGAAAAATGTGGATCGTGGGTCCAAACACCTTCTGCTTTAGATGCAAAACAGCACGCAACATAAGCAGTATCCTTCTCATCGCTTACACAATTTCTCGCTTTATCCATATAGGATTCAATCAATGTTTGCTTTATGAATGACATCCTCTCAAAGAACAATTCCTGCAATGTATCGAAATCATTGGTGCTAATGTGTGCTTTCACAAGAATCATGCTTTTGTATTTATTCACTTCTTCTTTAAGGAATTCTGGGGCTACGAACAAATGTTCCCGATCAAATAAAATCTGGCGTGTAGTTCCATCTTTAAGAAATGCCGCAATCACGCGGTTACAATCAACAACAACGTTCATTAAATGTTGTATCGCTTAGCAAGCGATCTGTTTATTTTCCTGCCTATCGCTATTGCATCCTTTTCAGTAAGCGTGCTTTTCGAGAGCAGTTTATCCATAAGTTCCATTTTTTTGGCATGCTGCCACATCGCATCGCGCGCTATTTCGCTCCATTTGATTTCCTTATGTTTTCGCATTACTTTGTGCAGTTCTTCTGGCAAGGCAAGGGTCATATTGGTCATGTGGATCACCTAAGTAATATAAGTAAGTTTACTTATTTAAGGGTTTTGTTTTTTTCGGCTCCCCGTCCCGTATCAAACCCCCTTGTTCGGTCAGTCCTCATTTTCTAGGTAAAGAAAATAATAATACTTAGGTACAGAAAAATAGTACATAACGGACTGCATTAAACGACCGAGGCTCGGCAACCCTGAGCCGAGGCCCGAGGCGAGCAGGCATCCCGGCGAGCACTCGGGACTTTTCCGCAGAAAAGTTTGTTTAATGCGTGTTCAATGCCCCGAAGGGGGAAAACATTTACGGACACGTAGCGTGCTGCGAGCGTACATCACGCAGAGCATGAAATATTCGAGTAATGTTCCGTTAGGCTTTTGCGTTTAATGTCGGATACATTAAGCGAAGCTCGCAGGAGAAAAAATGGGGCTGATCGTCGTTTCGTTATACGTTATATGAACTTTTTTATGCTTCCGATTAAAGCCTAATCAATTTCAGGGCAAATTTGATTATATCGCTCATAGTATGGTGACTCATTGTCGTCGTAATATGATACCAATTCACACAATATAGGATCTCTTGAAGCATGCTTGATGTAACAATCCTGTTTATTTCCATACTCCAAATACTGGCATAAAAACATACTACCTGTTGTTTCTATAATTTTATTGACGCAGCTAATATTACCGTCACATTCTTTTTTAATAATTTCCTCAGCTAAGAGATATTCTGTAATTCTTAACGCTGCGATTTCTTCTGCCAGAGTTTTGGCATTTTTGCCTAACTCTTTTGATTTTTTTATTGTTTCCAAAGGTATATTTTTATGCAGTTGTGACATTTCTTTATTTAACTGGTTCATAGTTTCAATAATTTGCAAGATGCCAGAAAATTTTGCGGTGAATATTGCACCGCTATTCTCGGATAATTCTGCTTTTAATTCTTCCAGTGAGGAATCAGAATATCCTTCTTTTGGAATAGTATCTTTGATTTTATCATATCTTATTTCAAGCATTCGAATGTTATCTGTGACCGATTTCTTGTGCAATTCAAAACTGGTTGCATTCCCTGAATTGTTTGAAATTATAAACCATTCATGCTTAACTATGGCTGCCTCTTGACGAACCGTCCCTAATCTAATCCCTAGTTCAGTAAAAAGAACAATAACGTTTTTAATATCATCCAATGTCTTGCCTGAATAGAAATTAGGGATAACACTAACCCATTCCGGTTCCTCTGGCACCGTGTACTGAAAGGGAATTAAAAGAGTCTTTTGATACTCATCATTGATTGACTGTGCGATGTTTGAACCAAACAACCCAGAACTCTGTCCTATTAGTA
>CAZFPU010000025.1:14759-15236 GCA_964521145.1 uncultured Methanosarcinales archaeon
CCTTCTCCAGGAAAAACAAAAGCAAAAACAAAATTTCTTTATCATCAAAGGGTCATACGGTATGTTCAATGGAACAATGATTATGTTATTGCTACCATTAGCTACAGAGAAAATTGTTCCGTCACTTTGCTCAGATTGGGAGGGCACTCTCATCAGTAATTCATTGGGATCGTAAATAGTTATTGATTGGACGTTTTTCTCGACAGCATCAAAATAGTATACTAAGGCACCTTTATTGCGAATTGCATTTTCAATTTCCTCAGGTAGGTTAACAATTTCTTTACCATTGAAGTAAATATTATGGATTTCTGCATCAAAAGATCGGTTGATATAACTACTGAAATAGTCATCGATGATTAAATTTTCAATCTGGGATCGGACATCTTCTACTGTGCCTGAAATGGACTCATAGGAATGATTAGTACAGTATCTCCGATAAGAATTAACCACTTCTGAGTATACAGAAAAAACCAACAG
>CAZFPU010000026.1:0-15024 GCA_964521145.1 uncultured Methanosarcinales archaeon
TACCACCACATCATTCATTTCTTCTACTCCATCGATTTCAGTAAGCAATTGATTTACCACTCGTTCAGTCACATTGGATTCCGATCCCTGACCTCTCCTTGGCGCCAATGAATCGATCTCATCAAAGAATATCACAGTAGGAGAAACCTGCCGAGCTTTCTTGAAGACTTCTCTTACGGCCTTCTCGCTCTCGCCAACCCATTTTGATAGCAACTCAGGACCTTTGATTGAGATGAAATTCGCTTGGCTTTCATTGGCAACCGCTTTTGCCATCATGGTCTTTCCAGTGCCGGGTGCTCCATACAATAGCACACCTTTTGGGGGTTTTACTCCTAGTCTTTTGAACGCATCGGGGAATTTCAGCGGCCATTCAACCGCTTCAATAAGTTCTTGTTTTATTTCCTGCAGGCCGCCAATATCATCCCATTTTACGTTGGGAACCTCAACAAGCACTTCACGAAGCGCACTTGGCCGAACGACCTTAAGGGCCTCCTTGAAATCTTTTTGGGTGATCCTGAGTTTTTCTAGGGTCTCTTTAGGAATTGGCTGCTCTTCTTGGAGCCTTAATTCGGGTAAAATTCTTCGAAGGACAATCATTGCCGATTCTTTTGCAAGCGATGATAGGTCAGCTCCGACAAAACCATGCGTTATTGCGGCGAGCTCTTTAAGATTCACATTCTTAGCCAAGGGCATGTATCTTGTGTGGATCTTTAGGATATTCAATCTGCCTTCTTTTCCAGGGACTCCGATCTCGATCTCCCGATCAAACCTTCCTGGCCTTCTCAATGCGGGGTCGAGGATGTTAGGGACGTTTGTTGCTGCGATAACAACCACTTTGCCTCTGCTCTGCAGTCCATCCATAAGCGCAAGCATCTGCGCAACAACTCTTCTTTCAACCTCTCCTCTGGTTTCCTCTCGCTTCGATGCTATCGCGTCTATTTCGTCTATAAAGATGATCGATGGCGCGTTCTTTTCAGCTTCCTCGAATTTTTTCCTTAGGTTCTCTTCGGACTGACCATAATACTTTGACATTATTTCAGGACCGTTGATAAGAATGAAATGCGAATTGGTCTCATTGGCAACTGCCTTTGCAAGCAAAGTCTTTCCAGTACCTGGGGGTCCATGCAGCAATACTCCTTTGGGAGCTTCAATACCTAAGCGCTCAAAGATCTCTGGATGCTTTAAAGGCAATTCCACCATCTCTCGAACTTTCTTTATTTCATCCTCTAGGCCGCCAATATCTTCATAGGATACTTCAGGTACCTGCTCATCTTTTACTTCAACGGCCTCTGGGTTGAAAACAACTTCGGTGTGCTCAGAAATGATAACTGGCTGTTTTGGGGTTGTATCGACAACGACAAATTTGATGTCAGAGAATCCAAATCCCATCATGCTCTCATCAAGAATTGAAAAGACATCCTCAAAAAAAGGAGACTCCATCATGGTATTTCTTCTTCGCTTGGTTCCGCCAAGAGCGACAATATCGCCTTTGGTGACCGCTCTTCCTAAAAGTCCCTGCTTGAAAATCTCAGGGGATGCGCGAATCACAATCCCTTTTCTTGCGGGAGCGATGATGACCTTTTTAGCTTCTTTTATCAGGACTTTTCGAACCTGTAGGACTTCTCCAATGCCTGTCTTTGCGTTCTTTCTGATGATGCCATCCATGCGAATTATGTTAAGGCCAATATCTCCAGGGTATGCCCTATCGGCTATAGCCACTGTCTTTCGCTCGCCTTCTAGTTCTATTATGTCTCCTGGCTTTACACCGATTTCATTTAAGAAGGTGGAATCTATTCTGACAATGCCTTTGTTCACGTCATCTTGAATCGCTTCGGCGACTTTTAATTTCAATGCTTTTTCCGTCATAGAAACCTTGGGATGGATAAATTTTATTTAAATGTTTTCAATAGTTTATATGTATCTGGGTAAGAGTTTTGAGTATATAAATGGGGTAGCTTTTGCGATGTTATATTTGAAAACCATCGATCAGTATCCGCAAAAAAGAAGTCTTTATTTCGCCTGCGCTGAAGTAGGAGGCCCAACTTTTGGCAGTGGAATCGGAGGCGGCAATGAGATATGGTCGCTTAGGATCAATGCTTCGATGTTGCACTTGTTTAAAAGTGTATTAAGGATCTTTGTCATGATGTCCTTTGGCAGTTTCTTACTCTTTTTCCATTCATCAAGAATGTCCTTTACTTTGGCCGCATCATCCATGTAGAGTACCGCGCCATCAAGCACGATCTTTCCAACATTAGGATTGTAATTGGCCGTGAATTTGAAGACAAAAGAAATCACTTTTTGCTTATCGGAAGCCAGATTGATATTTTTTTCCTCGACCTTTTCAATCGAGACATTGTTGTTGATGTCTACTTTTCCTTTCGATGCTTCCTTCTTTTCTGCGTTTATTTTGGTGAAGCTAAATCCTACGATTGTCATAGGGGAAGTACATGGTGGATTATATTTAAAGGTTTGGGTCAAGCTCAAGAAGAGTTTTTCGAATAATTGCAGGTTAGAGTCTCAAAGGTCGAGCACGGGAACTCTTAGGATCAATTGACAAGGGGGAATTAAATAAAAAAGGAAAAACAAGATTCATTATGCCTGCGGCAGTATTTAGAGCGATGCCTCCACTCTCTCAACAATACGCTGCGGCATCGCATAATTATGGTAACGATGCCATATCTTTGATTGCAAAATAATCTCAAAATCTCTTCGATACAATAGTAATATCTCCACTAATAGGAGTGTGGGCTATTTTTTTAGTAAATGCTATTTTTTTTGCCATAGTTATTTTATTTTTCCTCAATTTTCCAAGCGCGTACATAAGCTTTTGTACGCAACATTCCATCGTCATGTCGCCAGCAGAGATTGCGCCGGCTTTCAATGGCGCAGATCCAACAGAATAGAGTCCCATATCTGCTGCTCCCAATTGGCAATTGGTGGCAACTAATACTGGTTTTCCTCTTTTGGTGGCATTTTTTAGATCGGCAAGCAGCCTATCCTGCACATTACCAGCTCCATACGCCCCTAACACTATACCGTGTACATTGGGATGCGCAACCATTTCTCCTAACGCATCATGCGCTGTTCCCGAAGATTGCTGGCAAAATGCTATATTCGTATCAAAATCAATAAAGAGCGACGGTTTGCCTTCATGGCGCCTGATCCTGTGCTCGGCAAGCATGATATCTATTCCAATTTCCCCTACCGGTTGCATGCGCGGAGAATCAAACGCATTCAATCCATGCTCACTCACTTTGATCGCGCGATTGCCCCGAACTATTCTATCGCCAAAGGCTATCACGATTTCTCCCAGATCAAGCGTGGCAGCTTTTATTGCATAGTATAGGTTATTAGGCCCATCACTACCTGGTTCGTATATTGATTTCTGGGCTCCTGTCAGCACAATTGGCTTGCCCAGATCTTGTATCATGTAATTGAACGCAGCGGCGCTATCGACCATAGTGTCAGTTCCATGCACCACTACGAATCCATCATACTTGGAGTTATTTTCATATATTGCACGCGCAATTGCGACCCGATGGCTGGTCTCCATGTTCGTGCTATCGATGTTGACAATCTTTTTGATGGTAATATCTGCCAAATCGTGTATTTCTGGAATCTTGTGGAGATAATCATCGTCTGAGGGGCGATACACTCCATCGCTGCCTTTTTTTTGTCCGATAGTCCCGCCTGCTTGCAATAATAATATCTTTGGTTTTGCCATAGAGTACCCTGACAGTAAAGGCTCATTTAAAAATATATACTCTTAATAATGGAAAAATATGCAAAAATAAGCAATATTTATATTAAATAATGGAATATATTTTCATAATGGATACAAAAAATGAAAAAATATTGAAACTGCTCAGAGAGAACAGCAAGCTTACAACGCAGCACATTTCAAAAAAGACATCGATCCCAATAACTACTGTCCACAACAGGATAAAGAAACTTGTGGAGCAGGGCATAATAAAAAAATACACGATTGAAGTGGATCACGAAAAGCTAGGAAAGAATGTTGCAGCTTACATCCATATCATCGTCGACTATACTCTTTTGAAGCAAAAAAAGATCTCACAACATGAATTGGCAAAACGGCTAAAGCTGCTCGAAAGCGTAGAAGAGGTTGCCATGGTGACCGGCGAGAAAGATATCATCCTTAAAGTTAGGGAAAAAAATATTGCCTCGCTTGATATGTTCGTTACCAAGCATCTGAGAAACATCGAGGGGATCGAAAAGACCCACACCTCGGTCATTCTGCATGAATTTTAATGCGATTTCTGCTTTGCCTGCTCTTTCTTGCCCTTCTTCTCTCGCACCCAGACATCCTGCTGCGGGAAAGGGATCTCAATGCCGTTCTTCTCGAATTCTTCCTTTATTTTTTTGATGGTATCGAAATAGACCAAATTATAGTCAGCACGATCCACCATTGGCTGCACGCTCAAGAGAACACCGCTATCAGCAAGTTTTTTTATAGCAATCTCTGGGGCGGGATCCTTTAGTATCCGTTTATCCTTGCTTACTATTGCTTTGATGATATCTATCACCTTGTCCAGATCAGAATCATAACTTACTCCCACTTCAAGCTCGACAATCTTTCTTGTCTTGTTTCCGGTAAGATTTTCAATGACATCTCCCCAGATCCTGCTATTGGGGATGGTTATCTTGACATTCTCAGGAGAAGTGATCTCGCATGCAGCGATCTCTATTCTTTTGACCGTGCCCTTTACTCCCGCTATACGGACAAGGTCTCCCACGCGAAAGGGCTTATAGAAGAGAATGAAAAAGCCTGAAGCAAGATTGCCTAAGGTATCCTTGAGCGCAAAACCAACCACAAACCCTACAACTCCCAAGCCTGCAACGAGCGCGGACACATTGACGCCAAGGCCTGCAAGGACGATAACTATAAGTGCTGTCCATAAGATAACCCGGATGGCATTTTCTATAAACGTTTCAACACCCCTATCCCAATCAACCTTCTCAAAGAATCTTTCGACAATCTTTACGATGATCTTTATCACGAAATAACCGATAACTATCGTCAAGACTGCGAATATGATCTTTGGGCTTGCAGCATATAGTTTGGTCAGAAAAGTGTTCCAGAGATCTTGAAGATAAGCCATAAAAACTATGCTTAGAACTGATTATTTAAATATTATCCTTTTAAAGAATTTAGATAAAATTCAACTAGCGCAGCTAGCCGCCTTTCTTGATCTGCTTCTTGTACACATCCTCAACCATATCCAGCGTAGAAATATCTTCAATCCCCCTATCTTCTCGCAGTTGAATCACCCTAGGAAAACGCAGAGCATATCCAGACGAATATGTTGGGCTTTTCTGCACTTCTTCATACCCTACCTCAATCACAATCTTTGGCTTTACAATAACCTCTTTGCCTTCTTCTTTTTTTATCAATGGTTTGAGCATTTCAGTCATCTCTGTAAAACTGAGGCCTTCTTCTGGCTTTTCCTTTAACCCAGTGGATGCTTTCCCAACTTCTAGTAAATTCCCTTCCTCATCAGAACACGCCAATGTAAAGCTTGAAAGCCAATTTGATCGTTTTCCCTCGCCCCATTCAGCCTTCACGATCATTAGATCAAGATTTTCCTTGGTTGGTTTTAATTTTACCATGAATCCAACACGGGCGCCAGGCCTATAGGGCGCATCAAGCTTTTTTATCATAAGGCCCTCATTGCCAGAATCGAGCGCTTCCTTATAGAACGAGGCAACTTTCTTCTCATCACCACTCATGATGCATTTTGCGAGCCTGATCTTTTTTGGCTCATCCTTGATTATTTTCTTGAGAATGTCCTTTCGCTCACTAAATGGCTTGTTCACGATGCTTTTTCCTTTGTAGTTAATGATATCAAACACATTCACTTCAACCGGGAACTGCTGCGCCATCTCCTCAATACCATATTTTCTCTTGATCCGTTGCGAGATATTTTGAAATGGAAGATATTTTCCTGTTTGCTTGCTATATCCCACTGATTCCGAATCGATAACAAACTTTTTTTCCAAAATATGGTCCTTGACATAAGATACAACCTCAGGAAACTGCTTGGTCACATTCTCCAATCGTCTTGTGAAAATGAACACCTTGTCATCGTCTCTGTGGATCTGCATGCGCATGCCATCATACTTGAACTCAAATTCTGCCGGTTTGCCGCAGCGCTCGAACGCTTCCTCAATGGAATCAACCTTGAGCGAGAGCATCACTTTTATCGGAACACCGATCTTCATCTCTATATCGTCTAATCCAGAGAGCCCTTTCTTTTTTATGGCAGCGGCCACTGGTCCAAATTCATTGGTAAGATCATAGCCTGATTGCACTGCCTGCACATATTCATTGTACTTTTCCCTATCAGGAATGATAACTTTATTCTCTTCCTCCCCGTATTCTATTCCCAACTCTTTTCCAAAAAAAGCCCAGACTATCGCATCGCGCAGTGTTCCTTCGCCAACGCCGATGCGAAGATCGTTAAGAATCGTTCGAACGATGAACTTTGCCTCGCTTGCGCTTGCAGATGTGAGTAATTGCGCGACAAGCTGCAACTTCTTATCGACAGTGCCTGCCCCTTCTATGGTTGCGATCTTCTGCAGATTCTCAAACACTTTTTTTACCGTCAACGTATGCGATGCGAGCGTGAACTGTTTTTTCTTGCCAATCGCCTGCTGCGCAACCGTGCCCAGATCCCCTGTTTTTTTCCATTGCTCTTCAATAGAATCAGCGGAGCTCCCCGATGCCAAAACTATGGCCTTGAGCATCAATCTGGATGCCATTCCCACTTCCCTCTCATCCCACCTAGGAAAAACACGGCCTTCAAGGAGCAGCAGCGCAACATCGAGATCCTCAATTGGGATTTCTCTTATGAAATCAGAAATTATCCTGGTGAACGCAAGTCTTTTTGTCGTCTTCTCAAGCTGCTCATATACCGAGACGAGTCTGCTGTAATCCATAATCGTGAAGGATTCAAAAGCTTATAAAAAACCATCGCCTTGGGAATTGGCGAGATTTGATCTGAACCTGACTTTGCAGAATAAAAGACATGTTAGGCTCGCCCCATAAGGCAAGGCAACTCACTGCGTTCGTTGCGGCGAAGGCTCGCACTGATGAAGCCGCGCAAGGCAAGAAAAATCATTAAACAGCGAATTACAGGCGCGGCGTTATGCATGAAATCTCACTATTGCCCTAAGATATCGACAAAATAGATGCCGCGCACATTGGCGCGGCCTAAATACCCTAGCTTTTTATTTTATTACCTTACTTTGCTTTCCTACCTCCTTCCTTAACCAACTATTCGCTTAGAAACAATTTTAAAGTTTCCTCGCAGAGCAATTCCATATGCCAAAACAAAAAGCAAAGGCGATAATCGATGATCCTGTGCTCAAAAAACACCGCAGGATCGTAAAGATCGTAATAATTACCCTGCTAGTCATCGCTCTATCGCTGGTTGCCTATCGGGTCTGGCTCAATGTTCATTTTTTAATAACCGATGATCTGGTACTAAGCGTCTCTCCTATGGATCTTTCACTTAAGATCCACTATCTTGAGAAAAGGAATGTAAGCACATTGGTCCAGATCGAAAACAATATTTTCTGCAATGCGATATGTTCCTACTCTTTTTACGACATCTCAGAGAATAAGACTGTTGCTCAAGGAGACTTCTCAAGCGAGGGCCATGGGAAAGTATTCAACGCATCATTTCCTGTTGAAGTGAGCAGTGTTGGCTCTGGGCAGAAACTGTATTCGTTTGATGCCACCTGCCATAATGTGAAGACCTGGCTTTGCCTCTCCAATGAAGCCAATAGAAAACGATCATCGTTCATCACGCTCAACTATGACTTATCTGAGATTGAAAAAACACAGCAAGAGACACTTAGGCAGCAGCTGATCAACCTAACAGATGCCCTTGAGGATCTTGATATCCAAAAACAGGGGCTTGACTCGCGTTTTTTCGAACTCGGACATAGTATCAATATGCAGGAGCTCGAACGCCAAAAAAGCGTTTTGGATAATGACTTTGATGCTCTTGTTTTAGACGGCGAACAAAACGTGCAGCTTTGGCAAACGCATAGATACGATCCGGCGGGCATCCTCCTTGCGCAGTCAAAAGAAGTCCTTGAAAATGTAATCGAGAACATGCACGTGCTCAACGGGCGAATAGCAAATCAGCTCATGATCCATAACAGCTATCTTGATAGGCTCAATTCCAACATACAGCATGCAAAAAATCTCACGCAATTATATTTTCTTAACAAGGCTGGGTTTGACAATCTTATAACAAATCAAGAGAGTGTGATTGCAGGCATTGCCGCCAATACCTTTACATCCTATGAAAGCCTTAATATTTCAATAACGGGGTTAGAGAACCAAGTTTTGCATGTTGAGCAAGCTATGCAATCAAATCTTGAGAATGCAACCATGCAAGCACTGTATGTCGATCTCTTCGAGAGAAGAAAATACTGTGAATTGACAAATTGCTCATCAATTCCTAGCACGAGCCAACCTCTTTCCCTTTTTGATGCAACACTTGCGTATCTTGAATCGGCATGCATTGCAATCAATGAAACGAAGGAGCTTCTTAAACAGCCAAAGCCAATAAGAGCTGATTTCAACGAATCCATCATCCATCAGAGCCTTCTTGATGATATCTCTCTTATGAGTATTGCCTCGAATAATACTGGCTTTTTTCAAAAATTGCAACCATTAATTTTGACATCCTTATCAAATGCTTCTATATCCTCGAATGCAAATAACCAAAATGAATTGTCAGCTCCCTCTTCAAACTTTTTTTCAAGGTACTGCAACAATACCAAAGCATCGATCAAATATCCTCTCAATCCAATTCCTCTTGTTAGCGATCACCAAAAAGAAAACATAACCACAAGAATCAACATCCTCATTCAACAAGAGCAGCCGCAATGCTGCATATTAGGGGAGTGCAAACAATGCTGCATCGATGATTCATGCAGATCAGACCCTGAACTCTATCCCGTGCTTTTGCTCCATGGGCACTCCTTCAACAGCGACAACAGCCCTGACTACTCATTGGATGCGTTCAACAAGATACAGTCACAACTGCAAGAAGATGGTTATGTAGCGGCAGGGACAATAACTCCTATTTCAAATTATAACGAGATCGAGCAGGGAGAGTGGGGAAAGATCCCAAAGCCAATCGCAGTCAAAGGAACTTTCTATCGGGTAAGCTACTATAACCTGGGAAGCTATAGCATTGCGACACAAAAAAGCGAGAATATAGAAACATACGCAATTCGGCTCAAGGAACTCATTGACCTAATAAAATTCAGGACTGGAAAAGACAAAGTCATCATTGTGACGCACAGCATGGGTGGCTTAGTTGCACGTTCCTATATCTCGATCTTTGGCGATGAGAATGTCTACAAGCTCATCATGATAGGCACCCCCAATGAAGGCATAAACGCATCGGTTCTTGATTACTGCCTGCTCTTTGGAGAGAAAAAGGAATGCAAGGACATGGAATCACAAAGCATCTTCCTGAAAAAACTCAATGACCCCCACAAGAAAGCCGACATACCGATGGTAAACATCATAGGCTATGGCTGCCCCATGGACTCAGGTTTAGGAGATGGTGTTGTTTTGGCAGGCAATGCAGGACTTGACAACGCAACCAATTATCTGGTCAATGGGACATGCCAGGGATTTTCAAAGCCATTGCACACCGCTTTGCTTAATATCGAGGAATATCCGCAAGTGTATGATTTGATAAGGAAGGAATTGAAGGGTTGAATTCTTTAATTGAGAATTTTTTGAGGACATTGCTTTTGTTTTTAGCGGTTTATGCACTTCGAATAAGCTATGAAATCTAGGCCGCACCAATGCCGTGCGGCTTCCATAATATCGATATCTTAGTGCAAGTATGGGCTTGCATATTGTTTATTTCTGATAAGCTGTGCTTTTAGGCGGCCCTACTGTTGGTCCGCATTGGATGCGCCGCGCACTGGCGGCGCCTAAATACCCTAGCTTTTTATTTTTTATTCTTGTATTACTTACCAAATTAATGAATCAAATTTCCAACCAATAAATTTATTAACGACCAAAACCGGTTTTGAATCATGGATGTGTTTGAAGCGATACGCGGCAGAAGATCGGTTCGAAAGTACCTTGACAAGGAAGTCCCCTGGGATTACATTGTAAGTATTATCCAGGCTGCAAAATATGCTCCCTGCGCGGGCAATATCATGAACTGGAAATTTCTTGTCCTAAAAAATGAGGGCAATCGAAAAGCGGTTGCGAAGGCATGCGTTGGGCAGGAATGGATGGAGTCTGCTCCTATCATCATCGTTGTCGTTGCCGAGCCCATGAAAGCGGAGCGCTATTATGGCAGCAGGGGCGCAAGACTTTATACGATCCAAGGCGCAGCGGCTTCCATTCAAAATATGCTGCTCATGGCGCACGATCTTGGGCTTGCAACCTGCTGGGTTGGGGCTTTTGATGAGGATGAGATCTGGAGGATCTGCAAAATGTCTGAGGAAACCTCGGTGCAGGCCGTCATAACGCTAGGCTATGCCGCTGAAACTCCCAATATGCCGCCAAAGCATCGAATTGAACACACTGTCTATTTTGAGCGCTGGTATGGAAGAATCGAAAACCCCAAATCCTACTTAGGGATGTGGAGCCTTTGGAACATGAAGATGGTCGATGAGGCCAAGAAAGGGATTGATAAATTGAAAGGGAAAGTAAAAGAGAAGTTTTCTAAGAAGGATGCGAGTGAGGATCAAGAGTGAATCTGTTTCTGCAAGGATTTGTTTTTTCTAGATTTTATTTTGCCAACGAGCCAACCGATCAGGATTCCCGTAATCAAGCAGGAAACTCCTCCTGAAATAATATCCATAAAAATGCCAGGCGTTTTGAATCCAATTAAGCGAGGGATAAAGGAGATGATGTAAGTAACGATCATGTTGGGAATATACAAGACAACTCCGAGTATAATCGCGATTCCAAAAGAGCTTTCTTTCATGATGGCAAACAGTATGAAAATAAAGAAATAGAAGATGATACCGATCGCCCCGCCCCTGAGCCAATACGGCTGATTTTTCCATTTCATTAAAACAACAAACAAGAATGGGACAAAAACCAGCAATGAGGCTATCCTTAGAATAGGAAATACAAGATTGGTTAACTCATAGTACTGCTGATAAAAATGGAATGTATATATCCAGGAAAGCGCATAAAAAATTACAAATAGGGCGAGTGTACTTACTGCGCATACAACCCAGTATTTCTTGAGGTCCATGATCCTATTTTCCAAATAGTAGCTTATATTCCTTTCTGAAATGAACAACTCTGGTTAGGGCAGCCTTCCCTCTAATCCTCAAATAAAAAAAATATCCCCTTTTGCAAGGGGACAAGCATGCCTTCATTAGTTAAAAACGTTGGGGGTGGTTTTCAGCAATGAAGGCATAGAAAACCTTGCATCCTTTCGGATGCCACCACAAAGACTAAAGGGTGAATGTTAGTTCAGTCCAGCAGTTCTATGCCTAACTCTTCAGTTAGTTCTAGCACCTCTGGTTCCTGTTGTCTCTGGATAGCCTGCGCTTTTCCCATGACCCAGGGGCTTTTGACACCAGTAATGATTGTCATCACAGTCAATTTGCCCTTCATATCATCTTGGACTCGAGCGCCCCAGATGACATTTGCGTCTGAATCAAGAGTCTCAGTCACGAGCTCTCCTATATGATTGATATCTTCTAAGGTCATGTCAGGACCCCCGCAGATATGGATCAAAGCTCCCGTAGCGCCGGCATAGTTGATATCAAGGAGTGGATTTTCCAATGCTCCCTTGACAGCTTCCTGCACTTTATTGGTCGTGTCAGATGCTCCAACACCAATTACTGCAACGCCGCCGTTAGTCATGATCGCTTTTACATCTGCATAGTCGAGGTTGACCAGGCTTGGAACTGAGATTGTTTCCACGATGCCTTTGATCATGGTCGAAACCAGTTCATTTGCCACAGCGAACGCTTGCTGCAATGGTAAATTACCGGCGATTTTTACAAGCCTGTTGTTGTCAATTACGATGACAGTATCGCAGGATTTTCTTAACTGCCGTAGGCCAAACTCAGCCTTATCACAGCGCGCTCTTTCTATCTTGAAAGGCATGGTGACGCAGCCAATGACAATCGATCCGGTATCTTTGGCAACCTGTGCAATGACAGATGCGCTACCCGTTCCGGTACCGCCGCCCATTCCAGCACAGACAAATACCATATCTGAGCCTTTGAGGCATTCTTTGATTTCCTGCAAGGATTCTTGTGCCGCTTGGTTTCCCTTTTCAGGAAAACCGCCGCAACCTAAACCCCTAGTGACTTCCTTGCCAATTAGGAATTTGCGATCAGCATTGATCATATTCAGATGTTGTTGGTCGGTATTGCATGCAAGGATCTGAGCTCCCTTCACGCCTTTGGCATAGAGCCAGCCAACCATGTTGTTGCCTGCTCCCCCCGAGCCAATCACTTTGATGTTTGCAAAGCCTACCAAGCCTTCTTTTCCCCTATTGTGCTCATTAGTCTGAAGAGCACTCTCCACCATAAAGTCCATCTCTACACCCCTTATTTTTGTGGTTTGCGAAATATACTTTCCAACATAGACATCAGAGTACCAAAATGTTTATATTGTACAGGTTACATTTCTCCAACTAGAACAAGTTATTTGTGCCAACATCTAACTTTATACAACGGTTTAACTGCCAAGTAAAACCAAAAGACATCAAGTTGCTTTTCGCCAAAAAAGCTGCTTGAAAGTTGAGTTTTTCGCCAAAAAAACTCACAACAATTTCTTTTTAATATAAACTCGTAGCAGAGAGATATATAAACATTTCTGGGATTGAATATATATGTTTGAGTATATCTATTTTTCTTGCACAGGAAAATCACTTATCTCTTAGCGTTTCTACAACAGCTTTTAAGAATTTCTGGTAGTTGAGAATAGAATCCCTAACACTGTTTATGTCCTTGGGTACGGGCAATCCTTTCTCTATGAGTATTGCGCTAAACTGAGATCTTGGTGTTTGCGACCATCCGATTTGTTCGCTCGCGCTCTCAAGCTGACTTATGGCATAATCAAACGCTTCTAATTTTGGCACTTGGTTTAGGTATTGCACTAACTCGTTCACATTAATTCGTCTATAGTAGACATTGACTCTTCCATAAGAATAGATCCCTAATTCATTTGCGTCTGTAGCTATAGGCTTCCCATGGATAGAATATTGCGCGTTAACGCTCATTGAGCAAGGTAGCGTTGGGTTGATTAAAAGCGTTGCCTTGAGGCAAGGTAGCATTATTTCGCCAAAAACTCAGTGCATGATAAAAAACAAGAACAAAAAAGAAAATCAAGGGATCGGCACATTCACTTTTGCTATGCACTGTCCTGTCTTTGTTGACCACAACGAATCACGCCATTTGCAATCGTCATTGGCAATGCACTCATTCTTAGCCTTGAGATTAAAGCAGATTTGTGGGTTTCCACTTTCACTAGGGAGCATGCAATCCTTCACACAGGTTGTATTGGTCTCTGCAGTATAACATTTGCCTGCTATGCATGGAATATCCTCGCATACATCATTTCCACAGGCAGGATACATGCTTGCAGGCAGTAAAGCACCTGGCTTGCATTGGCCTTGCGTGGATGACCATTGCGAAGGCAGCCATACGCACGATCTTGTAGGTTCACACTTCTCTTTGGTAAATCCATAGCAAGGCAGCGTGGCATTGGGTGAAATCGGGACTGAGCAATCCAAGATGCAGGTTGTATTGGTTTCAACAGCAGGACATCCGCTCAATGTGCATTGCACATCCTCGCAAACGAGATTGCCGCATTTTGGCAGCTCAGTTGCTGTTTTACAGGTATGGTCGATTGCTACTGTTCCATTGCCGCATTCAAGCGCGACACAGATGTTGCTCGTGCAGACTTCATCGCCTCTGCAGCTGCTTGAAGTCGTGCATTTATCCAAGCACACAGAATCTTTGCACGCCTGCGTGGAATTGTTGCAGTCAGCATCTGTAGTGCACTTGTTCTTGCATTGGTGATTATACACGGTCTGATTGGTAGCGTTGGTCTGGTTTCCATTTCCAGCATTGACGCAGACAACTGGGCCGCACGTTTGTCCTGAGCATGTCTCGTTTCCGTCGCATTGTGAATCAATTGAGCATGACGATTCTATGTCGCAGGTATCGCAACCGCATTTATTGGTACAGTACGGGGCGCCAAGGCAGCCTTCGCAGGTGAGTGCCTTGCACTGGTTGCAGATATTATCTTCCTTTATCTGCTCTTCTTGTTTTTTATCGGCAACAGCATCATCGTCTCCGCAGCCGCCACCCATGAGAACCAGATATACTAAAACGCATGCAATAAGCCATAGTATTGTGCGTACGTATCGATGCATTTCTTGCTTTCGCCTGTTTTCCTATATAAACTTTACTTTTGTAATGCCTTGCATGAAAATCTTTTTTTGAGAATCAGTTTGGTATTGGACCCAAGCATCTCAATGACAAAATCCAATAGACTATCCCAATAGCTAAAATCAAAGACCATCAAATAGGGGAATGCGAAACAAATAATTTTTTTGATTTATTAATATTTCCCCGGGTTTAATTCCCCGACCTTTAGGTCGTTCAATAAAATGTCGGAATTCCACCATCTCTTGAAGAGGTGGTTTACCGTGAATACCGATCAACTGGAATTCCGAGCATGCTCAAACGGCGGAAATCGCAATATCTGATAAAAATAGCTACGATTTCCGAACGTGTCCAAAAACGCAGTCAAAATCATTAATGTATTACGTTTTTGGCATGTCGGAAACCGCCAAAAATGATAATCGGATAGTAGCCGGTTTCCGAACACCCCAAAAATTAAAAATTTTTGATGAACCACTCAATGTAAACTCACGGTCATGTCACTAGTGTTTCACCGGTGGTTTTTGACAAAACACACACAGATCATTGGGTGGTAGTTTGTCGCAATGGCCTGAACCCAATACCTAA
>CAZFPU010000027.1:0-1504 GCA_964521145.1 uncultured Methanosarcinales archaeon
CCCCCCGCCCCCCGCCCCGCCCGCCCCCACCCCCCGCCCCCCCCACCCCACGCCCACCCCGCACGATATCGAAAACTAAAGGGCTAATTCTGATACTCATGTATATTGCGTACCTATTTGTCGAGATCCTCACTAGAGGAGTTATTTTCTGATAGAACCAATCTCCCTGACATCAAAAAAAAACGTTCAGATCATGGAGAGAATAGTTGGAATGAATAGCAGGACAAAAATGGTGCTTAGAATGACCTACGTTTTCCTCTTTTTGCGCTCCTTTAGGATCTTTCTGAAGATGAAGAATATCGTTACGATAATGATCAGATATATCAGCAGCGCGATGAAGTTAAAGGTCTTGTCTTGCGCACCTTCTACCTCAACCGAGAGCGTTGATCCCTTTTCATAGGTCAATTTCTTATTATAGATCACCCTTCCTTGCAGCGAATATTTTCCTTTTTCCTGCGGCGTGAAGAAGATATTGAAATCGGCAAGATTGCCCGGATCAACTAATATCTCATCGGTCTCAATGATCTTTACGATAGTATCATCAAGACGTACGTTCCCCTTGAACTTGGCAGAGACTGCGCGAGGCCCCTGATTTTCAAATTTTGCTATGAACTCGACCGTTTCGCCAACCATCGCATCGGTCTTTCCATAGATGCCATTGAGGATCCCACTATCGACGATCGCCCCTTTTTCGAGGATGTTCATGGTAAGCAATTGGTCCTGCTTGCATTCCTTGATGAGCAGCTTTGCCCAGTATTGGCCTAGCGGCAGATTCTGATCAATGCTTCTAGATATCCTTCTTTGAGTGGTAGGCTGCACGATTTCTGTCTGCACCTCATGTGTTAGCACCAGTTTCTCCTGGTTCTGATCCCACACATCCAAAACCAAGGTAGGCTGCAGTCTTACATTGCCATCATTGATGATCGTTGCCCCAAAGTCAATTGGAAAGCCTTCTTCAGTATCGCCTAGAAAAAAAGCCCCGGCCCTGCAGTCGATGATCTGATCCTTGGTGACCTGCGCATTCATAAGTAAAGTCACTGCTGCTTTCACGACCCCTCCGGCACGGCCATCGAGAGAACCCACCGTATCGGTTATGAAATCTATGGAGCCAGAATAATTCCCGCTGGGAAGATCAGAAGGAGGCTCGATTATTATCATAAGCTTATAGGGACTGCTTATTGATGCATTGAATATGTTGCTCTCTGGCTCGAAGCGAACCCAGCCTTCGATATCACCATTGACATCAAAATGCCCAAACAAGGTCTCCTCGCTATTTGTTGTTATCGTGATGCTTCGCTCAGCATACCCATCCTCAAGCACATTATCGAATCGAACCCGTCCGGGGCTTATTCCGATGCTTATCGCAAGAACAGAGTGCATGCATGCGAGCAGGACGATAATTGCGATCAGGAATGATTTTTTCATTTTTGTTTTTTATTTGGCAGCGTTCAAAACTCTCGCTTGCGCTCGGGTTAGCGGCTTCGAAATATTTAATGTCGCAATC
>CAZFPU010000027.1:1604-14996 GCA_964521145.1 uncultured Methanosarcinales archaeon
CGTCCCCCGCAACACCTTGGCTATCGAACTTAACATATTTCGACCTGATGCCGCAAACCATCATTTTGAACGCTGCCTATCTGTTTTTATCTTTTGCTTTCTTGGTTTTCTTTTTTCGTGTCAGGATCTTTTTTTGCGTCCGCTTTAATGTCTGGGAGATCCTTTGGCTCCTTGCTTTCATTTTCTTCCTTTGGCCTTTCTTCTTCTTTTGGTTTACTAAATGAAAATATATTTTCCTGTTTTTTCCCTACCGATTGTTCCGCTTTATTTCTTCTGATCTTTCTTAGATCGAGGAAAATGAGCGCAGCCGCGATCACGACAATAAAACCCTCGATTCCGAGCTTGATTATGATGCCAATGTTCCTTTTGCATTCATGGTCGACAATATCCTCATAGAAGCGGCATTGCAACGGCTTACAGGTATGGTCGACATAGCCTTCGAATGGCTTGCATTTAAGGGACATGCAGACTCCGTTATCGAGATACTGGTTCTGGGCACATGACCTGCACGTATGGTTGAAGACATACTCCTGCCCTGAGCACAACAGTGGCTTGCACGTGTGATTGAAGACAAACTCAGTATCTGAACAGCTCAGTTTCTGGCAGCTTTGGTTCATTATCATCTCATCCACATTGCAGGCAAGGAATTGACAGGTCCGATTATAGATGAACTGGTTTTCCTGGCATTGCAAGGAAACACAGAGATTGCCATCGCATCGCTGGTTAAATAGACATTGCTCTGAACTGCAGCATTCATGATTTAGGCAGCTATGGTTTGAGACGTATTGACAGTTAGCGCAATTGAGGTCTACGCAAGTATTGAGATAGCCACAATATTGCGTTTCTTTGCAATGTGAATCCTGCATGCACTGCTTTGAGGAGAGCGTGAAATTTTCGCTGTAGCATTGCCTATAGGTGTAATCGTTATGCCGAACAAAGACGTGGATATCCTCAATAGTGCTTGAAAAGCAGGGATAAAATGTAGTTCCTTCAGGGCTATTTGAGATTGGAACCGTTGCCGAGATATTGATGTCCACTTTTTTATTTGGCCATGACACCAAAATATCTCCCCGATAGTCTCGCAGTGGATAGTAAGGGATATGCAGCTCTGCTATGTTTGTGTGATTGAATGCATCCACCAATTCAAAATCAGTGTACTCCACTTCCCTCCCTCCGTAATTGAAAAATGAGATCGTCCAAATAATTGGCTGGCCTTCGATGCATTGGTCATCTTCGCATCGATAGGATACATTGTATGAAGTTGTTGGTGCTTGGGCATTGACGAGAGCAGTTAAGATGAGGATAAAACTAGCTACAAGTAATGCGAGTGCAATCCCTCTTTTTTTCATATCTCTTCTAAATCCCATGTTCCCTTTTTATTTTTATTCTTTGCATTCTTGGTTTCTTAAGCTGATAAATTTTGATAAGCCATGAAATCTAGGCGGCCCCATTGCGGGCCGCATTGGATGCGCGCCAGGTGCCCAAACGAGCAAAGCGAGTTTGCTCGCGATTCCCTGGGCGCGCCTAAATATCACGCTTTTTAATTGAATTTCACGATTAATCCATTTTTTGTCATAATGAAACGCCATTAATCCTCTCACGTCAAAATTGTCTTGAAAACCAAACTCCCATTGCATGTCCCTGAAACCAAGGCAGGCATCTCCAATTTCCAAAACGTGAGGTTGGTGTCGTTTGCCCTTGTGATGTCATTGGTTCTTTGAGGAAATGTGATATTGCCCACGCGTTTAGGTTGTGCGCTTAAGTTGATCATATTAACGTAGGCAGAGGAGGGAACTACCGAGTATTTGGTATTATTAATTGAAATGTTACCCCTTGTACAATTCATGAACAAGCCATCATTCTCTGTGCGGGCATATCCAAAGACGCTGATGTTAAAGGGGATATTGCCTATATTTGAGATGGTCACGTTCACATCATCAGCAGATATCTCATAGGGCGCAAGCCTTCCATAATCAACGACACCGGGTTCTATGGCAATTGCGAGCAGCTCATTGACGGTGTTATTTGAAATGTTGAATGAGCTCACATTGCTATAATCTCTTGCTGTTAGGTTGCAAAGCCAGGTCCCGTTATTGGCAAAATACGATAGGGGGAAAGAGCAGCTCACGTTCATCTCGAATGCATTTGAACTTATGTTGAAACAGCTTGCATTGGTGTAATGGCTGTTTCGATCATCGGGGTCAAGATAATTCGCTATCTTTTGAAAAAAGGTGGCGTTGCTTAGCGCTATATCGCTTACGGTGTTCGCGTCTTCAATGGTTGCGTTACAAAACAACGTAAGATTGCTTGCGGCCAGAAGATCGATTGGGTCGGGAACACGAACTTGCTTGATCTGAGGGGCGCTATTTACAATGGTGATATTCGTTCGAAAGTTCCTATGCAAGCTTTCGAGATAGCGCACATCTGAGTCGCAGATAACACTTATTGAATAGTTTATTCTTCCTTCATTGATTCCCATAACGCTCCAATTGATCATGCGATGCGTAAGGATCGGGATGTTGCCAAGCTCCTTGGTCGCATTGCTCATCGAAGTCACGTTGAGGATACTTTTAACGGTAAAGTTAAGCGTCGCATTGCAGTTTATCCCATCGCTTCCAAGCATGCTCACGTTCGCAGTTATGTTGAATAATATTGACTTGTTTTTTATCGTGTTATTGTTTGGGAAAAGGATGCTAAGATTGGCTTCAGACCCTCTGCTCATGTTAAGGATCACGTTGATTGTTGTAGTGGTTGAAAGCAGTGTTGCGCTCGCATTTCCAAAATGGGTTCGATTCCATGCAGTCACAATGATCAGATCACCATCAGTGCCGCTTATGGTCGCTGAGTACGAACCTCGCAGCGGTGGCGGTGGAGGCGCGTTTACCGCTGTCTTTACCACATTGCCATTGTTGGTATCGTTTATGAGAACGGGAATCCCGTTTTGCACGCCATTGCTCGAATTGGTGAAAACCCTGCCCTGTATGTTGTGCGGTGTTGGTGTTTGCGTGTAAACAATAAAACTGCACAATACCCCTATGATTAGCGCAATGACTATACTACTCATCTTTATTCCAAACCTCTTTTTTTTTGGTTCCATCCCTTATGAAAAATTCGCTCATTCAATGTATGGGCATTGCATTCGTTTTCGAAGATTCCGACTCATTTTTCATTCCGCTCCTGTTTCTTTAGCTGCTCTATCGCGTATTCGACAGCGTGCGATCTGTTGCGGTATTTTCTGTTCTTAAGAAGGGAGTTAAGGATTCCAACGACTTCCTTATCCAATGTGACTGAAATGCGCTCTTTCATAAAGTATTACGAAATGTTATTTAGTAAGATTTAGTAATACTTTTGTTTATAAGGGTTTTGGTATGCGAAGTTGGATCGGTCGGCACTATCTTCGAAATATTCAATGTCGCAATCGAAGAGGTGGCCTCCCCGGATGGGGCGACCCCCGCAACACCTTCTCTATCGAGGACAAGATATTTCGACCTGATGATAGTGCCGACCTCAATTGATTTAGCTCTATAAGTGACCTCCTCCCCGCACTAAAGAGACAGGGCTTCCCGATTTGTCAAGAACCACCAATGAAACACTGGCGGCATGGTACAGTGACTTTACATTAGGGGGTTCTTGAGCATGCTCGGAATTCCACTCGTTGTTTGTTCGCGGTAAACCGCCACCCCAGAGATGGTGGAATTCCGACACTTAAAAAAGTACTACATGAGCTGCTCTCCGATGTTAGTTATATGGGTTCAGCCATTGCGACAAACTACCACCCAATGAGCTGTTTATTTTTTTTATTGAACGATTTGAAGGGTCTAGGAATTAAACCCGGGGAAATATTAAATAATCCACTCAAGAAGTAATATGATTACTATCTGAAGAACAACCCCCTACACTTTCGCACTTTCAGACAAATCAACAACCTTATCAACAAACATATACAGATCCTTGACCAGATCGGAATTGATGTCATCTTTAAGCACAACAAAGATCGCCTTCCCGTTAGTGATTCGAAGCTTTGTCAGGATGGTGTGCACGAACTGGATTATGGTATGCGAACTCTGATAGATCGTAAGAGAGGATATGGTATCAAAAAGCGCCCCATCGCAGTGTTTCTCGTTGAGCGCTTTTGAGAACGCAAGGCTTATCTCTGTCAGGGAATTGGGCGAAGACACAAATATGCAGTTTTCAGCGGGAGCGGGTTCATTTACATTACGGGTAAGCGTGTCGATGAAGAAGAATTTGTCGATAGAGATATTGTTCTTAGCAAGGTTCTGGGTCACGAAATTATAAGGGGCGTTGATGCAGACATAGCAGGATTTTTGCGCATTCTCAGATAAAGCCCGGGCTATCTCGATGTTTTGGCTGCGATAGCCTTCTTTGCTGACCATGAGAAGCAAAATGCTGTTCTCCTTGATTTGTGAGGATAGTTCCGTGTAATTTATCATCATGAAAGTTCTTTTTATTGGTGTTTATTAAAGTTTTGAGCGCTGCGGTTTTTTGAAAGTAGTTTCGTTTCTTTTTGTTTTTGAGTCATTGCGTTAGAGCAGTTCATTGGTCTTGATCATATTTTGTCCAGGCTCGGCCATCTTCGACGTAACAGTGACCTCTCTTCGCCCCTATAGGGATGGGCTTTCCCGATTTGTCAAGAACCACCAGTGAAACACTGGTAGCATGATAGGGTGATTTTACATTAGGTGGTTCATCGAAAATTTTCAATTTTCGGGGTGCTCGGAAATCGACTGCTATTGTATTATCATTTTTGGCGATTTCCAACACTTGAGCATGATCGGAATTCCACTTGTTATTTGTTCGCAGTAAACCGCCACCCAAGAGATGGTGGAATTCCGACATTTAAAAAAATACAACAGGGGCTGCTCTCCAATGTACTTAGTTATTGGGTCCAGGCCATTACGACAAACTATCACCCAATGAAGCCCTATCTTATTTTTAATGAACGATCTGAAGGTCGGGAATTAAACCCGGGGAAATATTAAAAAAAGATCCCGAAGGGGTTAAGCGTTGCCTACAATCAGGTCGCTTATTTCTTGGCTGATCTCTTTTCAAGACTTGATTCTAGCTGCGGAAGAGCTTCTTTTATCTCCAAAAGCCTCTCCTGGTAGGCATCGACTGCGCTATCATACGAATCCTTGCTAAGGATCTTCTTCTTGAAATAATCTTCCTGGTATTTTTTTATTAACGATATGATGTTTTCTTTTTCACTCTGGAGCCTTCGGATCCTTTGGCGAAGAATTCGTGTAGATACGCCCCGATACAGCGAACTGCCAAAGAGCGCAAGCAGCAAGATGATAAGAGCCATTGCCCACCAGAATCGCTTGAAAAAAGACGCAACGCTGAATCTAAGCTGGCTTTTGCTTATCGCGCCAAAAAGCAAGGAACTCTCCTTGGAATCCTGGGCTTTTTTGAGCGCATCGTCTGAAAATGATTGCGCATCTTCATAATTGCCAACAGAAAGCGCCTCTGAAGCCTGCTCAAGAAGGGAATTTGACGAGGTCAAGTCCAAACCAGATGACTCGAATGCCAAAACCGTTTTTTTGGTTTCAGTTATGCTTTTCGATGCGCTGAATGCTTTCTTTTCAAGTTCCTGGATCTGCATCAAAGATTCGCCTGCCCTTTTGAAATTCTCAAGCTCAATTGAGAGCAATGCCTCTTTGTATAGGTCATCGAATCTCGAAGAGAATAGGCCTTCTTGTTTTAGGTTACTGATGCTCTCGTGCGCTTGCGATAGGGCAGTAACTGAATTTTTTGCCAGTGTTATCTTTTCTTTAAAAGAAGGCAGATCCGATAGATCCTTAGACTGCATTTTTGCATTTGTCTGGGCGGCATACCTTTCAAGCATTTCTAGCTTGATCTCTCTGAAATCAGTGAAATTGATGAGTTCTAGCGCAGTTTTGTGCATGGCCACAAGTTCCTCTTCCAGAATCAGAACTAGGTTCGTTTGGGTCGACCCAAGCAAAACAGTTGCCTGCTCATAATTGCCGATGTCAAATTCCAAAACAGATTTCTGCAATGAGAGCTCTGCTGCGCTTACATTCAATGAGAGGTTCTTCCCATCAGCGAGCATAATTTTTATTTGTGCAATTTCTTGCTGCAGGTTGATCGCCGTGTCTTTAAGCGAGCTGATCTCATTGCCAAGGCTTATTACTCTGCCATAATTTCTCTGCTCAAGCGAGAGTTTAGCCTCTAAAAGCAGATCATCGAGACGCTGTGTGCTTAGCCCAATGGTTTTTAGGTAATTGATGGTATTTTGGGATTGTTCAATGGATGCTTCTGCTAAGGAAAGCGAGGCTTGGGTTTGCGCATAGACGGCAAACAGTGAGGCGATAAGAAGTGATAATGCCACTGCAGCGCCCACTAGGTTTTTTTGAAACAAGTAACTACGCTTTGCCATCATGCCTCTTGCTCTGATTTTTTATTTTCGATTTTATCTTCTGCCACTGCCTTTTTTTCATCTTTTGCCATTCCAATCGTCTTTTCTAATTCTGATTGCTTTTTTTGGTACTGCTGCATGCCTAAACGGTATGCTTCTTTGGTCAGAATCTTATGGGAAAAATATTTGTCCTGCAGATCCTTCATGAGCTGCTTTATGGCCTCATGTTCTGCCTGCAGAGACTCTACCTTCGTTGATTTTTGAAGCAGCGAGATGCGTTTGCAGTTGAGGTTGACCTTTTGCTCCTCGATCTGTGCGATATGTTTCGTATATTGGTCAATTGATCTATGATAGACCCGATCACTCATCAGCTTTTCCTTGAAATAGGATGTTTGCGTTGACTTGGTGAGGTCTAAAATGGTGTCTTCCTCTTTTTGCAACTCCTCAAGTTTTTTTGCTATTCGCTGCAACGCCAATTTTTTGTTGGTCATGATCGTGCCAGCGCCAAAGAGGATCGCAACCAATAGAATTGCCCACCAATAGGAGGAAATCATTGAACCAAATCGATGCAAGAGCCTTGACTCGGCCGTTTTTGCGGTCAGCCTTTCGAGCAGGAGGACCTGATTAGCTATTTTTTCTGCTTCTTCAAAATCCCCTTTTGAAAATAACTGCTTGGCAAGAGACAAAAGCTGCACCGCTTCGTCAACATCAATGTCATTTTCCTGCGCTTTTCCAATCTTTTGGTTGGCTGCCTCGAGAAGCGCGCTGACCAGCAATGCCTTTTCCTTCAGAGACACTATGTGCTCGCTCAACTCTCTTGCCTTGCGATAGTCAGCGCTTTCAAAAGAGGATGCTGCTTCTACTAATAATTCTTCGAGCTTTGCGGTCTCGTATCCAAGATTCTTTAGTTCATCAATGGTTTTTTGCGCGTTCATGAGGCTTTCATTTGCAGCTTCTTTTGTTATGTCGATGACGACAACCACAATGGACACGGTCCTCTCAAATTTGCTTGATTCCACGACCGTTGAGTTCACCCGAACTTTCTTTGTTTCTCCGATAATGCTTAGGGTCAATGTGATCTCTTGATGAGTGAGATATGAAGGTATATCGATACTTAACGCAACGGTCTTGTTTTCATTGGGATTTATGAGCGCAATCGATGAAGGCTCAAGATTCATTCTGGTCATCAGGAATCCATCCACCGAAATCTTCACGTTTCTTAGTGACATTGCCTGCATATGGTTCGTGATATTGATGAGGATCGTCTCATTTTGATTGGGCATTATGTTGATTCTTGAAGGAGCATCAATTGTTACATCGTACTCGGGCTTGCCGCTGATGATGAGGCTGCCTCCGCCTCCTGAGCCTGATGATGAACTCGAGCTGCCTCCGCCACCTGCGCCACTGTCAGAATCAGATTCTGGCTCGGGTGTTGCTGATGTCACGCTTACTGATTTTGATGCGCTATTATTGGCTCCATCTATACTTTGCGCGTAGAGTGAGATTGTCTGCGAACCAATAGATGCGTTTGATTCAATGAGTACCGAGATGTTGTGGTATTGGAATTTGTTCACAAGAATATTGCCAAGGCTTAGGTTAAGCTCAGCAGGGATTGTTGTCCAGCCAGATGGTACACTCCAGTTAGAGACAGTATTTGCCGCTGTCTCGTTACCGATGTTAGTCACTTTACCAACGAGTGTGAAGAAATCACCTTCTGTTACCGAGGTATTGTATTGGACTATCTCAACTATGAGATAGGGCCCCGAGGAAATCGCAGCGAAAGTGGCATTGGTTTGCAATGAATCCGGATAGGCACTCGCATTCTGAGCATCAGTTGTCAGCACAACGGAATATTCTGCCTCGGTGAGCGGAGTTGTGGCATTGACTTGTATAGTTTCGGCACGCTGTGCGTTCAGCGTGAATGGCGTGCTTTTGTTAAAGCTGACAAAAGCCTGGCTTGCGCTCACCTCGAAACTGAGCAGGAAATCCCCCGTATTATTTATTGTCAGGTTTCCAAGTGTTGCTACTGACCCCAATATCGCTGAGAGCGCCCCTAAAGAAGAAGGGATTCGCGTCCAATTGTAGTCAAGGGATATGTTAAGTGGGACTGAGGAGCTTGTGTTTTGATTCCCTGAAGAATCGTTTGCCAAGATCCGATAGGTCCAGATGCCGGCATTAGGGGTGAAATTGCCATAGAAGAGTGATGAGCTGTTTTGCATCGTCGTGTTGCTCCAATCAGTTTGGGAGCTGTTCTTATATTGCAAGATAACAGTGCCAACTCCAAAAAAATCAGTGATGGTAGCGCTTACATTGACAAGAATCGCAGGATCCAGATCCAGTTCAGAGGAGGGGTTGTTGGAGACTGAAGCGATGATCGGTCCAAGAGTATCTGTTGCGCTAAATGTCTGCGAAAGAGTCTTATTTGAATTGCCAAGCGTATCATTCATGTAGATACTGTATGTGTTCGTGCCTAGCTGAGATGCGCTGATAGAAGATGAATATTGATTGCCTGATTGCGCCATAGTCCTATTGGTGTTGTTGAATTCGAGCACAACCCTGCTAACTGAAGTATTCTCGCTTAGGTTAGTGAGTATCGTGAGCGTGCTTCCCATCTCGATTGGATCTTCTGATTCATTGATGGATATCACAGCCGGAGGGGTCGTATCTATTGTAAATAATATCTGTGATGAAAGGACCGTGATATTTTCCGAGTTGTTGGCATAGATGAGGAAGTTGTTTATTCCCTCTTGGCCATTTAGGGATGTTGTGTATTTTATGGTATCATAGATTCGAAAGAGCATATCTCTTGATGAGTTTTGCAATAAGGAGCCAGTCGATAGTATGCCATCATCATTAGCCTCCCATGAATAAAAATCCTCGGTGCTCCCATTAGGGGTCAAAAATATCCAATAGCGGGTATTGTTTTGAAGATTGATCGTCTGATTAAGCCTGATTGCCACCCATGAGAAGGAAGTTGTCACTGAACTATTGTCAATAGAGCCAGAAGCCAGTACCGTTGAAGAAGGGCTATTTGACGCATCACTTCGTATCTGCACGCTCGCGTTTGGAAAACCGGCCCTTTTGAGTCGAAGCGAGATGTTTTGCACCTTCATACTGGCAGGAGTCATGAACGATTGGGAGATATTGCTTGACGAGATGAGCGATTCATTGAGAATTCCACCCAGATCAGAAAGATCCGCTGAAACGTTCAGAGGATAGCTTGTAATCGTTACGTTCGCGTTGCTATTGAGCTGATACGCTACCCAAGCCACAGTCCTATTTTCAAGCGTCGATTCCACACTTGCATTTATAGAGATATTATTTGTGGCGTAGAAGTTTCCAAATCCAGGACTTTCCACGATGATATCAATAGGCGGATTTATGGTAACTATGCGAGTCTCGGTCTGGTTCACGTTTCCAAAGGAATCATTTGCCCACACATAAAATGTGTAATTACCCTGCCTTAGGTTTGTCTTGGTAAAGACGCTATGAGCCCCAGAATAGCTTTGGGATTGATTGGTCCCATTGAAATTGAGGACAATGGTATCTGGATGCGTCTCATTGTGCGTGACATTTATTATAATGGTGACCGTGCTTTGAGATGATGCGTTGCTCGGTGTTGGAGAGGCAAAGCTTGTCATGGGAGGTGGCTGCGCAAGGACCGTGAAGGTGATGTCATCGCTATCCGAATATGAGGGGAAATCTGCGTTTATCGCTCTTCCACAAGTGAGGTTAGATACCTGGCTGAAAATATCAATGACCCGTATTGCCTGCTCACCGACCCTATTTGGCAGGGTATAGTTGTATCTGATATGATAATTTGAGTTCGCAACGCCAAAAGTAGTGCTATATATCACACTCCAGTTCACGCTCGCGTTTGCCGAAGCGTTGGCATGCACAAAAAAGACGCCTTCGCTGTTTGCGCTCGATGAGAATAAGGTCGCGTCTATCTCAATTGTGTCCCCAACCCGAAATACACTTCCATTAAGCGAGCTTATGTTGATGTCTTTTACGTAATTAAGAGAGACTATAGTGCCGTCGCGGCAATCATCAAGCGTGTTGAAGCATACTCCTGGATTGTTGTCGCAAACAGTTTGCGAATTTCCAAAAAGCTCATTGCCGCCAGTGCAATTAGTGCCGCAATTGCAAGGAGAGTTTGTGCCGCATACTTTTCCTGCATATGCATCAGCCTGCGCTGCAATAAGAGAGATAAGGATTGCAGAGCACAGCATACATAGGACGGCCAATGGTATGTTCCTTTGATTTCGCATGGTAGTTTGTTGATTTCTTTTGTTCACATTCTTTCTTCTAGTTCTTGCCTGCCTTTTGCTCTTTTTGGGATCGAACCCATAAGTTCATGTTTCCAACCCGAAAACCAGATACCTTGCCTTCCAGCTGGAGCTTAAGGCACTGTGTTTGGACTGCGTGCCACGATCTTTTGACATGTGATGCGATCTCTAGGGTCGATACCGGCTTTTGGGATTTCTCGATGATAGAAAGTGTGTTCGCGCGAATACTCGCACTAATAGTCGTACGTTTACTAGGTCTATTATTCGATTGAACAATCATTCGATTGTTCGTTCGAATACTGGTATATAAATATTTGGATAGATAATTCTTTGGCAGCAAAAAACCAAATTTTATATAAGGATACATGGATGGAGGCATTAAGCGTCGCTTTTGGCGATGAAAAAGAGGCTTGCTATGAAAACTGAACAAAGGAAATGGAGTGAAAAATCAGGATGGAAGGAGATTTCTAAAAACGATCTTAAGGACAAAGCGCAGCTAGTGCTTGCTTTTGGATCGACCTCGCTCCTAAAGGAGAAAAAGCATTATGATGAAATGCGCTCATTCTATCCCGCGGCGCATATCCTGCTTTGCTCAACAGCTGGAGAGATCATCGGTACCGAGGTCTCTGATGAAACGATTTCATTGACGGCAGTGGCATTCGAAACGACCCGGATTGAGTTCACGAAGGCCGATATAAAAAATGTCGAGGAGAGCATGGAAGTTGGAAAAACCATGGCAAATTCCCTAAAAAAAGAGGGCTTGGTGCATGCAATGGTTTTCTCAGATGGCCTCCACGTGAATGGCACTGCCTTGGTCAATGGATTGCTCAAGAACCTGCCTAAGGATGTTTCAGTGACCGGAGGTCTGGTTGGCGATGGAGCAAATTTCAAGCAGACGCTTGTTGGCCTTGATTCAGTGGCCCAGGAAGGCAAAGTGGTCCTTATGGGACTCTATGGGAAAGATCTCAAAGTGGGCTATGGCTCGGTTGGCGGCTGGGACACATTTGGAGTCGAGCGCAAGATAACGAGATCCAAAGGCAATATCCTCTATGAGCTGGATGGAAAACCGGCCCTAGCATTATACAAAGAATATCTGGGTGAGCAGGCGAAGGGGCTTCCGGGCACAGGATTGCTCTTCCCTCTTTCATTGAGGCTTAAAAGTGATAAAGGAGAGGTCAAAGTCGTAAGGACCATTCTTGCCATCGATGAAAAGGAACAGAGCATGACCTTTGCAGGGGATATGCAACTAGGGGCCATGGCCACCTTGATGAAGGCTAATTTTGATAGGCTTATCGATGGGGCCGGCAGCGCGGCCTCCATGAGCACCGAGTCATTGGGAGAACATAAAGCGCAGCTTGCCATCCTGATTAGCTGCATTGGCAGAAAATTGGTTCTGAAAGAAAGAGTAGAAGAGGAGATAGAAGCAGTCAAAAATGTAGTCGGGTCACAGGCAGCGATCACCGGTTTCTATTCATATGGTGAGATATGCCCAACCACTCCGACTGAAAAGCAATGCCAGCTGCATAACCAGACCATGACCATAACGACACTGCGAGAATAATTATGCACAAGACGCTTGAGCGCCAAGTTCGCAAATATTTAGGTATGATCGAGAGTCTGCCAAAAGAATACTTGGAGTTCCTAAACACAATAAGCGAGACCTATGATCATTTCGATGCGGATCGTACACTCATCGAGAGGTCCTTGGAGCTGAGCTCAAAAGAGCTAACTGAGATAAATCAGAACCTCAAGAAAGAAGTTGAGCTCGTGAAGGCAAAGACAGAGGACATCGAGAGGTTCAACAGGATGGCTATCGGCAGGGAACTTAAGATGGTGGAGCTCAAGAGAAGGATTGAAGAGCTCGAGGCACAACTAAAGAAAAAATAGCGCCAGCGGATTACCTTTCGAATTCTTCACCAAATGATTCATTGTGTACTTTGTGAAAATAATACTAATTTCGCTAAAGCCAGGCGCTTGAAGGTATCCATGAAGAGCCAAACAGGGTATTTTTAGCGCCCCATCTGGCCTTTCATGAAAAAATCTTTTTTCTTATAGAATCGGGAATGGGTCTCTGGGAGCGGGTTTTAGCGCAAGCACGGTTATATGCTGCTGGACCAGTCTATATTTGTAGAGGTCTGGTGATTGGCTGAAACAGATTAGGACTTGGATTGGTTCATTCCTTATCCACAAAAATTTCTTCAGAAGGATAGACCTCAATGCCCTTGCCAGCAGAGATACTAAAGGGGACAATTCTTTTTTTGTGGGGAACGCCTCGCAGCTTCACAATTTCTATAGCACTGATACGGACATTGCCTTTGCGTATATTGTATATCGCGATCACGCCATCAGAGAGGAATTCCTCAACACCGCTCTTGCTAAATGAGTTCAGGTCTTGATTCATTTCGGTTATCAGAAACGAGGTTGCATTGATGCGTTCAAGCGCCTTGAATAGTTGCTCTATGTATATCCGATACCCTTCCTCTTTCCCTGCAAACGCCGCTGAGACCGCTGACAATGAATCGAGCACGATTCGCTGCGGCTTGAAGCCTTTGGGGAAAAAGCCTTCAATCTCATCGATCTCTATCAAAAGCTCGCCGCGCGCCTTGGCAAGCAGCGCTTCCACCGATCTTGATATCTCGAAAGGATCCATGCGCTGAATCACCAGATTGCCCTCAGACTCCAGCTTATCAGGATCCCAGCCATAATTTT
>CAZFPU010000028.1:0-14783 GCA_964521145.1 uncultured Methanosarcinales archaeon
GAAATCTGCGCCCCAGCCGCCCCATCTTCCCCTGACAACAAGACCATTGTCGATCTCTGGAGGCGTCGATCCGGGAGTTGAGATTACGGCAACTTTTCTTCCATTTTCCTCCAAAGTCACCCAGATCGGAGGAACTTTCTTTGCGGTGGAACTAAAGCCACCCACAGCAACCTTATCCAAGGGACGCCCTTCGACATGCATCGGCCCATCGGCAACGCCGTGCACCTTAGGAGTGCTTCCAGTAAGCAAAGTTGCAAAATTCACCGGGGTGTGCCCTGGAAATACCGGGATTGAGTAACCATACGTTCCCCGATCCATCATTTTTTTTATATTAGGTAAATCGCCTTGCTCTGCCCATTCATAAATGTTGAAAAGTTCTGGATCGGCGCGCATGCCATCGGGGATGAACCAGTAGAGTTTTACTTCTTCAGCCTTATTGGTTTCTTTTTTGCATCCTTGGACACACAAAGCAACGATGGCGATCAAAAAAATAGATGAGAAGACTGTTCGGTTCTTTAGCTGAAAAGGCATAGAGTTAGGAATCTAACAATATTATTTAAAGATTTTTACTAGGCAGCGCATCGGGTAGAGGTAATCGCCTCTTCGTAGGGACGTATGTCCTCTCCCAAGGGCACAAAAAGCTCGATTTCATATAAATCGTCACCGCATGTTTGGAAATACATAATTGATTGATATGACAGAAGATCCCACGAGCATGCTCCATAGGTGAATCGATCCGTAGCATAGAGAAGATAATAATCAAAGGGTTCATAAAATATTTTCTTTGGCTTAAACTCGTCAGAGCATCGAATCGCGTTAGAAAGCAGGTCGGGATAGGGCGAATCTGTGTCTATGAAGAGCGACGAGAGTAGATAAATCCTGTTATCCACGATGGTTTTTGCTTTATTTTGGCCAACTGAATCATACTTTTTAATCTTGACTTTAAGTGTTTTGTATGATCCTTCATACTGCAATACATTCTCTACATCATTAATTTTTTTAATAGTAAATTGGTCCACGAGTGGGTTAGAGATGCCTAAAGTACTATTAGTACATCCACTTGGAACAAAGAGGGCGATAAAGGCAAGGAGTAGCCCAAGTATGAACGAATCTCGAATTTTTTTCATTTTGCTTAAAAAAACGAATAAATACATAAAAATTTTGTTTTCAAGGCTTGTCAAACAACTCAGGATCCACTATCGCTACTCCACACGTCAAGAAGCCTCCTAAGATTGTCTCGAACATCTCCAAAGCTTTGGTTTTTAGCAAGATTTTCTCGTTCAAAGGGATCCAAAAGCAGATCGTACAACTCTTCTGACCCATTCGCATTGAGTATATATTTCCATTCCTTGGTCCTGATATACATTTTACCGAATGAAATTCCGTAGGTCGCTTGCGTTGGATCTGCATCTCCTCGCAGCACGGCGATTTGGTCTTGCCCATCTATGTTTTGTGGCGAGTCGATTTCAACAATAGATAAGACCGTAGGCAGCAAATCTGCACTCTGGATGAGGTTTTGTACGTCCACTCTTCCATCCATTCCTGGCACATGGATTATCAAAGGCACATGGATTGTATGATCATAAAAATTTTTATGGCCAAAATCCCCATGATCAAATAGTTCTTCGCCATGGTCAGAAATTACGATTATAATTGTATTATTCCAAAGGCCACGCTCCTTTATCTGATCAAAAAAAATGCCCAGCAAATGATCAACAAATAGTATACCTCCATCATAAGTATCCACAGCTTGCTGTACATCTTCTAAAGATGAGTTCTTTGGGTTTGTTCCATAAAAAAAGGTACCTCCAAAACCGATTGCACCCTCAATGTTGTCATTCAAAATTGGTTTGAAATTCTGAAAAGAGACTGTGTCGTTAGCATCCAAGATTCCTATCAGGTGCTGGATTTCTGATTCGTTCACGCCTAATTGTTGCATCACAAAAGTCTTATTTTGCTCAAGAGCTACATCCAATTTTTCCATTTGAATTTTCCACATATCTTCAAGTGTATCAGGAAATGGCCCACTATACTCATGATTTATAAACGCAGACTGGAACGGTTCTGGCGTTATGTATGGTGCATGGATCGCATACGTGTGAAAAAACCAGAAAAATCTGGTTTGATTCATCGATAGGACAGCACTGTCGAATATCTGTTGTCGGAATGCTTCTTGATTCTGCTTTAAGGGCTTACTGAAAACCGGCCCATATACTGCATCAAATCCGCGTTCGAAACCCCTATGCAAGTCTAGATAATGAGTGTCTTCTGCAGTCCATATGGTGCTATAGGAATTTCTTTTAAAAATTTCCGTAATGGTCAGAATTTCCGGATTCAATTGATTCGTCTCGCGATATTGCGGAACATGGCTGGGGTAGAGGATTCTGTGCTTAAGAGGATATGTTCCAGTAAAAAGCGACATATGCACTGGAAGTGAAAAAAAACCATTTGCAAAAAAATTATTGAAAACAATGCTTTGATCTGCAAGCGCATCTATATTTGGACTAGTATTCCGAGGATACCCATAGGCCCCTAAGTGGTCTGCCCTTAAAGTGTCCAATGAAATGAGAATAACATTGCATCCAGCGCATTTCAAACTATCTGGTAGCGGGGTTGGTTGTTCTTTTTCTGTGCTCGAACTAGGGCTCAGGCTGCAGCCTAAGATTAATAGGAATAGTGATAACACAATTCCAATAGTATAGACGATCTTCATTTGATTTGCTTGAAGAGATACAGGTGCTGCGGCGGTTTTTAAATTATTGTTCCAAAAATCAAATTGAATCTTCAATCTTACAGACTGCGTTTTTTATCTAGGGTTATCCCAACATATACATATACGGAGTCCAAGCGGATCCATAATTCTTGAATGACGGGCTCAATGGTTTCAAAAATTGTCGCAGTGATTTTTATACATTTATAAGACTAATGTATTCTGTATTCTGCCCTAGAGACAAATAATACAAGATAGAATTTTTATAAGGCGCTATGTCTGGTCCTAATTGGAACTAATTCTCGGTAATCGCGTAATTTCTCGACGATCTGTTCAGCGGATGATCCAGGATATTCGTATCGTTCATGCAATATTCCCTATAATCTTCATCCACCTCTGCACATAGTGAGATTGCCTTTTGCTTGTCATAAAATGATACGGAGATAATTACGCCATCTAGGCACATTTGTACTTGCTCCTTATCGCCAGCGCACAAGTCATGTATGTCTATTGCGCCCGATCGTACAAAGTTCTCATAACCATGTCCAACGCCATATAAGCAGGCAAGTTGATAGGATCTTGTGAGGTTCATGCACGTCTGCATTTGCTTGGTAAGCAAGAGAGGTGATCTATGTGTATATGTGAATTTGTATCGAAAACAGGCGGCTGGATAGGGAGACTCAAGGCAAGGATATGGCTGCCCATCAGAACCAAAGTCCATATAATACTGCATATACACACCGCCAGCGCAATAAAAACCATCCCAGAACTCTGAAAAGGAAGTGCATGCCTCTATCGCAGCCGATAGGTTGTCGTTCGCCAGAATCATGAACGCGTGGCCAAGCCCATGATAGCACGTGCCGCGGCTTACCTGATTAGAAGACTCTGCAATCGAACAAAAATCAAGGACAAAATTCTTAAAATCGCTTGAATTTTCTGAAGTAATCTTATGAATGTCATCTGTTTGGTTGTTGAGCATAGCAGTAATGATACCATGAAAGCAACCCTGACCGCAATGCAGACCGCAGATATCCATCGCCTTTTCAAAATCCCCGGTTCTCTCAAAGATTACCCTTCCAAGTGTGTGCCCTTGCTCGTGGCAAAACGGATTTTCATCAAGGATATTGAGCATTACTTCGGGACCGATCCTTTCATAATAGTCCTCAACGACATCGATGGGAATTTCCTGCGGTAAACGTTCTTCGTATTTCTTGACAAGTGATCTGAATTCGCTTGCAGAGGACGATGTGAAAAAGATCACAGCAGATTTATGGCCTGGCATGGTACCATCCCAAGCGACCCTGCTCCAAAAAAATAGAGATAAAATAAGCAGCGCTGTCAAAAGACTCAGCAAAACACCACTACTTAAATTCTTCATTGTGATTTCCTATACCGAAGCATATTCCGATAGCTACATCTGTGATTGCCCGCATGTATAGTTTCCAAGGTAGTCGAAATAGTGTGGCCATCTTAACATTGAGGCATATCACGAAAAGGTGACTGTAACCACTAGATGCTGGATGGATAAATAAGCAATATTGAAAACCTATGCAACATTCACTTTCTGTTGTGCCTGTTTGATATAGCGGCGGCATGTTTCAGGATTGGTATGGGCTATTCAAAAGCACGGTCCTCACTTTCGTTTAGCACATAGTATTTTGTGGGCCTATCAAGCCAGTGGTCAAAGATGTTCGTATCATTCAAGCAATATTCAAGAAATGCTAGATCCATCGTGTGGCACAATTTAATCGCTTTTTCCTTGGCGTAAAATGCCATTGAAATAATGACACCATCTATGCACATGTGTTTTTGATCCCGAGTGCCCGCGCACAAGTCATCCATTTTGATTTTGCCATTAAGCACATAGCCCTCATATCCATGACCCAGCCCAAATAAGCAAGCAAGCTGATATTGGCCCGATAGTTGCAGACATGACTGCTTTTGTGTTTTGAGTAATGTAAGAGACCGATTTGCAAACGAAAATTTGCTTCGATAACACGCTGCAGGGTAGGGAGACTCAAGGCAAGGATATGGCTGCCCGTCTGATCCAAAATCAAGGTAATATTGCATGTACGCTCCAGATGCGCACGTGAACCTGTCCCAATACTCTGGAAAGATGGAGCATGCCGGGATTGCCAAAGGCAAGCTATCATTGGCCCAATACATGAACGCGTGGCCAAGCCCATGATAGCACGTGCCATGATCTATATTGATAGAAGTTTTGGCGGACTGGCACAATTCATCGGAGAATTCTCTTAAATCAATAGCGTCTTTTGAAGAAAGTTGCGCTAGATCGACTGTCTCATTGCGTATCATTTGCATAAGGGCACCGTGAAAACACCCTTGGTTGCAGTGAACACCGCAAATTTCCATCGCTCTGTCAAAATCACGGGTTTTCTCAAGGACCGCCCTTCCGATCGAATGCCCCGCATAATGACAGTATGGGTTCTCATCAACGATGTTAAGCATGATCTCGGGACCTATTTTGTCGTAATACTTATCAATAATAGATTCTGGGATTTCGCCTGGACGAACGCGCTGGTATGAATTCGCAAGAGCCCTGAATTCGCTTTCTGCAGAAGACGTAAAGATATTTGTGCTCGATAAACGGTGGATGAGAGTGTTCATTTTAGACTGTTGGTCGTTAATATATAGAGAGAGAAGAAGGGCAGAGATAAGTACAAGCACAATGGCACTGAAGGGCCTTTTAGCTAACAAGGATCGATGCTTCATGCCATCAGCCATCATAACCAGCTATTAAATTCTTTTTCTTTTTTCCATAAGTCCTTTGCCAGTGGAACTCGAAGGGAAGTTGCCATGATATGTCAAAAACCACCGGTGAAGCACCGGTGGCATGATACGGTGGTTCCACATCAAGTGGTTTTTGAGCACACTCGGAATTCCACTCAATTGATGCTCACGGCAGACCACCACTCAGAGAGATGGTGGAATTCCGATGTTTCAAATTTTGTACTTAAGGATGCAAAGAAGGGACTCAAATGCATCGTGATTTGGTAACAATTCCCTCATATCACCACATAGACCCATACCTCAGCGCTGCCAAGAGATGGACACCATGAGGTAGTGGATCCTTCCGATCAAAATCAGTTTGAACACCCCTAAGATACGCAAAGAGGTCAAATCTGTTGGTGGCCCTGAATAAGAAGGGAATCTCCCACCAAAGAGAAAATCTAAAGGTTTGATTAAGCGTATAGTGGTCGATCTTTTCAACTTTTTTTCCAAGTGCCATCTGATAGAGTAAGAAAGGCGCATCGATGCCAGCGCGGATAGTGCTCTCCAAAGGAGCCCATAAGCGTGGATTAAAGTCAAGCAGCTTGAATGTATCTTCTCTTTGGTCAAACACCATCTGGATGTTAAATGGTCCATGCCATTTAAATTTTGAAAGCATATCGATGACTATCTTGCGCAACCGTGGCTGTTCAACAGTCTTGTTTATTACCGGCTGTCCAAATTCAGAGATATGCAAGAGATTCTCAAAAACAACGCAAGCAATTTCATTTCCTCTATAAAAAAAGCCGGCGACGGTATAAACTGTTCCTGGAATGTACTCCTGCACTAAAACTTTTGTAGAATCATAATAGAATGTCTTTGGCAATGAGTTGAGACGCTCCATCGAACGCGTGAGTTCTGCCACATTGTTGACTTTTATTATTCCTCGTCCGGCAGCCGAAAATATAGGTTTAAGAAGAACAGGATATTGAGCGCGCTCTGCAATAGAAGAAATATCATCCTTGCATTTTTGCACCAGGGTTTTGGGTATTGGGCATCCGGCCTTTTTCGCAAGTTCAAGTTGCGTTGCTTTATCGCTGAATTTAGTAAATTTCTCAAATCCAACATTGGGGATTACATTACAATACTTTTCATATTCCTTGAGATGCTTTAGAACAATATAGGTCGTCAAATTGTTGATGGTAAAGAGCACATCAGGCCTATATTTGCGGATATTTGCCAGAATTTCATTATGCGTTTTTTCTGTGTTATGGTGGTCGTATAGCCTATAATAAAATGCTCGATGGCAATATTTTGAGTAAGCACTCATTGAAAGCCGATGGCCGGAGCCAACAAAAACTTTTATTTTCCTTTTGCCCAAGGACCTTGTTATCGCCAAAGAGCCTCGATTTTCCCCCTGAAGAACCATGGCAGATTGCATGGGTTAGGGTTTTTGATAGAATTAATAAAGATTCCCGATTCCCTTTGCGAATATGATATACCATCAGAATAAGGGCAGAAAAATCTATTTTACTCCGGGACCTTCGCAGCTTTATCCAACTGTTCCTGAACACATGCAAGAGGCCCTTGATTTGGATATTTGCTCTGCCACGTATGGGAGTGAAGCATTCAAGAACGTTTTTTCCGAAGCGGTGGCATCGGTCAGGAAATTACTTGCCATTCCCCACTCATTTCAAATATTTTTTCTCGCCTCAGGGACTGAAGCGATGCAGCGCATCGTCCAGAACTGCTGTGAAGAAAATTCTTTCCATTTTGTCAATGGCAGTTTTTCCAAGAGATTTTATGATGAGGCCATTTTCTCGAAGAAGAATGCGAGCAAACACGAAGTTCCCTTGGGCAAAGGCATCGATTTAAGGAACATTGACATTCCAAAGGCTGATCTGATTACCCTCACGCAGACTGAGACGAGCGCTGGAACATCAATCCCTGTAGATTCTATCAAGGCATTTCGAAAAAATGTTCCAGATCCAATATTAGCGGTCGATGTTGTCTCCTCAGCACCGTACGTTGATCTCGATTATTCATCGCTTGATTGCGCTTTTTTTTCGGTGCAAAAGGCGTTTGGGCTTCCGGCAGGGTTGGGTGTGATTATGGTCAATGAACGTGCGCTGGAGAAGGCAAAAGAAGTAGAAAAAGCCAGGCAAACCGGTGGCTACCATTCATTTTCAATGCTCAACGAAAAGGCCAAGGAGAATCTGACCCCAGACACCCCCAATGTGCTTTGCATGTATCTACTCGATAAAGTCTGCCAGGATATGCAAAAAAAAGGGATTGGAAGGATACGAAAAGAAATTGATGTAAAAGCCTCTCTACTCTATGATTGGGCCGGCAACGATGCGTATGTAGAGGAAAAAAGGTTCCAATCGAAAACAATGATCGTCTCAAAAACCAATGATTCGACTCCGATTATCGAGAATGCCGCTCGGCACGGCTTTTTCATTGGCAGCGGATTTGGCCCCTATGCAAAGCAACAGATCAGGATAGCCAATTTTCCCGCCCATACTATCAATGATGTGAAAGCATTGATCGAAGTATTAAGAGATGTTAATTACTGAAAAAATAAAGAATCGATAACCTCGATGATGTTTTGATCATTTATTTTTCTTGGTAAAAAAAATCATTTCCTGCCCATTAGTTGGAAAAGCCGCTCATACATGCGAAAGGAAGGAGTATCCATCATCTCTTTTTTCTTGTTCACAATGACAAAAGATCCGCCCTTGAGACTCTCGAATTGATGTAGGATCGAGTCTCCATAGGAAAGCAGCTCCTGCATCCTATTGCCATATATCTCGTTAGTGATTGCAATTTGGTTTGGATGCATGCACGATTTGCCACTAAGGCCCCAAGAAGCTGTCAGGACGCATTCTTGCTTGAATTTTTCCAGATCTTCTTCCTTGAAATATCTTGATATGGCATCGAGCATGACCACGTTGTTCCTTCGCGCAGCAATCAGGCAATCAAGGATGATAAAACTCATGGGATTTAGCGTATGGAGACTTGGCCTCTCAATCAAAAGGTCTGCTGCTAGGTCTTCGTAGCCCAGACCAAGTATATCGGTATCCTTCATGGAGCGCAGAATTTCCTCCTTGCGATAGAGTCCCTTAAGGGTCTCGATGATTACAAATATCTGGTCAACGCCTGTTTTTTTTCGCGCAAAAGAGATCTGGGATGGGTCTTCCACCTTGGGAATCATCACGTAATGTGGCTGAATATTGCGTATAAGTTTTGCATCATCCTCGAACCATTTGCTTGACAAAGCATTTGTCCTTATGCCTATGAAATAGTTCTTTCTGATTTGTTCGCCGTACTTTGTATTCTTAAAAAGAGCAGACAGATTGTCCCTAGCTTTTTGCTTATAATTTGGATGGATGGAATCCTCCAGATCAAAAAGAAGGCCATTCGGCTTGCTTTTTCCTTTTAGAGTTAGCACTTTTTGGAAGAATTTCGTCTCTATACCCGGGATGAACAATATGGATCGGATCTTATAAGGGTTCATGGTGCGATTAGCGATATAGCTATCCTGCCTTGTTTTAAATTTTATCGATGATTTTAGCTAGCAACGCTAAACCTGCAGCTAATTCCGATATTTTAAAATATGGCATTTTACTAACATATCTTGTATGAAAATAAAAATAGTATTTCCGCCCTCAACATTCACGTCCTGGCCAGAGGAAACTCCGCCAGAAGGCCTGGCAAAAGTGGCAGGGCTGCTGCGGAACAGAGGACATGTTGTAGAAGTCGATGATCTGCATGCAAGAATGATGTATCACAATTCCAGGCAGATTTTTAGGGCAAGGACGCTTCAAATAGAACTGTGCAATAATATTCCCTCAATGATTTCTTATCTGAACAGAGAGAATAATACCAAATTAAAGGAGCTTGCCAGAAATATGGCATCCCTTAGCTCTTTTGAGGGTTATGACCTGATAGGCATTTCTGTCCTCTATACCAATCAGATAGCTACTTCTCTCCTGCTTGCGCATGCACTGCAAAAAGAGTTGAAGACAAGGATCATACTGGGAGGTCTTGGTCTTGGCACGGTGCACAATTCGCCATTCTTTAATCTGCCTTTGATGAAGTCAATATTGGCCGATACTGCGCAGTTCAATGCTGAAAATAATTTGACTTCAAATATGTTCCAGGACCAAGAGCCAGATTATACTGGCATGCCACTGCATCTGTATAAGCATCGCTATTTCGATAATCAGCTGGTCATCCCCTACAAAGTGGATAAGGGATGTGTCTACAAATGCGGCTTTTGCATCTATAGGGTAGTTGAGCCTTTTGGCCCCCTAGACCCAAAAAAAGCCGTGGAGGAGATCCTAAAGCTCAAAGAAAAACATTCCATCAAAAAGTTTGATTTACGTACAGCAACCATCAACAACAATTATCAAAAGCTTGAGGAATTTTGCGAATTGCTTGCAGAGCAAAAGGCGGGAATTGAGTGGTTAAGCTACGCATCTCCGAGCAACCTTGATGAAAGCATACTATCGAAGATGCGAAAGAGCGGCTGCCGTTTGCTGAAATTCGGAATTGAGAGCGGAAGCGATCGGATACTTGCCCTGCTTCAAAAGCCCTTTAACCGAAAAAAGGCATCGAAAGTCCTGACCATGGCCAAGGAGCAAGGGATCAGGACAAAAGTCAATTTTATAGGGGGAGCTCCGCATGAGAGGGAGCAAGATATCCATCAGACTATCGAGTTCATAAAGGAGCACAGTCACCTGATCGATTTTGCAAATGCACATGGCCTTAAAGTGTTGGCTCATTCGCTCATGCACACCAAACCCAATGATTATAAGATCACAAATCTGCAGCCAATCGATGACAACAAATTTTCATTCGATGAAATCGATGGACTCCCTTGGGAAAAGAAAAAAAGACAGATAGAATATTCTCGCGCAAAACTGCAGAAAGCCCTGTATTACCGTGTTTTTAGAAAGTCTGGCCTTCACAGCCTGCCTTTCCATAGCTTTCTGCCTTTTGAAGTGTACAAATTTGTGGAAAGGTCCGTTCGATGCACTCAATTCACTCATGCGATGTGGGATGAGCTGCGGATGCGCAAGTGCACGTATGTATTTAATTGAAAGTAGGCCTCAATACGTTTTGTTGTAGGTGTAAGGTAATTGAGCAAAAACTCATGTCCCTGCTTTGTCAGGCATACTTGCCATTCAATAATTGTTCTTTTTGTTTATTGGCTCAAATTGGTTATTTCTCACTGAAGTGCATGACATTGTTACGCCAAATCGTTGCTCCAAAAGAACGTATCGCCATTTATGTAGCTAAGCTACCTATCCAAGGAGATGATGAATTTTGATTTTCCTGGACCCCCTATTAAAGGAATGTCCTTCGTTCGCTCAATGTGGATGTCGAATCCTATGAGGATCTGCCTCAATGTGTTTTTTATCCTCTGCTGGATCGAAAAAAATTTATCAGGATCGCATACAACAAGAACGTTCACTCGCTGTTTTGCTGTTTGCACGATCTGGTATTTCTTGGCATCCAATATGCTATACATGGCATACATTAGCTGGACGGGAGTTATTTTGGTCCCATCCTTAAGTAAGATGATGTCATTAAGCATGCCTTCCAGATTGGACAACACCGGAAACTCTGAGCCACAAGCGCATGTTCTTGAGGAAAGCGCCCCCATATCCCCGGATTCATAGCGAATAAGGGGCGACCAAATATTGAATAAATCGGTTACCACGATTTTCCCTCGCCTGCCATATACTTGCTTGTCATCATCCACAACTTCCAGCGATAAAACGTCTGAATTGATATGTAAGTTTCTCTTTTTGCATTCAGCGGCGACCAAGGGCATTTCAGTTAAACCATATAAATCATACATAGGGCAATTGAACGCCTTCTCAATCCTCTTTTTCCTGGTTTCTGGCACAAGCTCTCCCCAGGAAATCAAAAACTTAAAGTCTCTTTTTTTTGCAAAAGAAATTCTATCAGAAAGCAATTCAAGAACATGCGGGGAGCTTAGGATTATGTTTATTGAATGTGATTTGATGGTCGCTAAAGCTTCTTCAATTTGGTCATATCGCAGGTATATCGCATCGTAGGGTCTAAGCTGCGTAAAGAACTTGAAGGGAGAGTTCATGTTATGGATGTTCAAGACACAGTCTCCGTGAGTGGCGCCTAAGCGTCTAAAGAAACGTCCCAATAAAAGATGGTTAAGAAAATACTGATGTTTTGTAAAGCGAATAGAAAGCAGCTCACCAGTTGTGCCTGAAGTGTTCCTTATTCCATACGGTGCATCTTTGATGATAAAATCAGAGTAATTTTGGATCACTTCCTGTCGTGAGGTTGTTGGCATTTTAATAAGATCCGAGTATCCTTTTATCTGGTTTGGCTTGATGTTGGCCTCCTTGAATTTTCTTCGATAAAAACGAGAATGATTGTACGCGATGTTAATTTGTTTTTTAATAAGTCTATCCTGCAAAGCGAATAGTTCCTTTTTAGGCAATCTCTCATGTCTATGAAGAGAAGAATTTAGCCAGAACATGTACAGGGCATCATGGACATAATTGCCTTTGAGTGCACAACCCATTCCGTAGATGAGACGTCTTGCTTGCTCCAGGTTTTTCTGAACAGCGATATTGCTCATTGCTTGGTATTCATTTGATCCATGTCACCATGTCTGCCCATGCCTGATAAAGTCGTATAAATGCACTATGTCCGGCATTGGGTCGTGAAGATCAATGTTTGTTTTTGTGTTTTTGAAATCGAGATATTCCCGTGCAAGACGCATCTTGTGGTTTGAATGAAGAAAGTAAGATATCTCCCCATAGAGCATGTATCTGAATTTTTGGTTGCAAGGATATTCCTCAATCTTTTCCACCTTTTTTCCAATGGCCATTTGATAGGCAAGATAGGGCAAATCTATCCCTGCCGCAATGACGCTCTGCATGTGTGTGAACATCCTTGGATTAAAATCTAGGAGCTTTAAGATATTGTCACTTTTATCGAGAACGCACTGTATGCTAAACGGTCCATGCCACTTCAATTTTCGAAGCATTCCAACCACAAGACCCCTGATTTTTTCATCACAGACAGTTTCTTGGACCATCGGAAACCCAAACTCACTATGATATCGGTAAGTTTTGAAGACGATACTAGCAATTTCATTTCCCTTATCGAAAATGCCATAGATACCATAGATATCCCCCTGGATGAATTCCTGGATGAGAGGATTTGTGCAATCAAAACAGAAAAGCTTTTTTCGATGAGTTGTCTGCCCATGTTGTTCTATTAATTGGTTAGGATTGTTAACTTTTATTATTCCAATCCCCCCGGCAGAGACACGCGGTTTAATCAATGCTGGATACTTGATTTTTGCAGCAATTTCCTTTGCCTGAGCTTGGCTATGAGCTACATATGTAGTAGGGATACGAAAGCCAACTTTTTTGGCTCCTTTAAGCTGCATTTCTTTGTCATTGAAATATCTAAATTTCCTAAATCCGACATTGGGAACTAACGTAGTGTACTTTTCATATTCCTTTGCATGCTTAAATAGTATATAGGAGGATACGACCCCCATACTAAATAACACTCTTGGTTCGAATTTCTTGACATTTTTTAAGATTTGATCATGCATCTCTTCAAGTCCGCTAGTAGTCTGATGGGGATAATAAAATGATTTGGAACAGTATCGTGAGAAATGCGTTTTAGAAGGCTTGCGCGAGCTGCCCACATAGACAGCAATATCTTTCCTACCAAGAGATCTGGTTATTGCCAAACTGCCCATGCTCTCTCCGGTCAAAACCATCGCAGAATGCATTTGCACTGGGCAACCAAGTTATTTCAAATACTTTTCCATTCAATCAAATATGCATCGGCTAATAGGACTAGCTTTGCAGTATAATCTTATATCTAATCAAAGACAGGGCTATTTTAAAATGGCTTATTTTGATTATAATGCTGTTAATTTGTTTAATTGGATGTCCATCTGATCAGAAATTTCCTGCAGTCGTTCAAAGGATTGTTTTCAAGTAAAATTGAACGATGGTTTTAACATCAGTCCCGATCCATGGACATAATTGCTGCCTTGAGGTGTTGAGGGATTATTGAATTACATGAACAGTTTGTCCGAGAAAAGATAAATGAAGACATGTTTCTTGGGATTTATTACCTTCATTGTGGCAAAGCAATTTGCGCAAATTACTAAATCTTAAAAACCCATCTGATAATGGAAAGCGGTAATGAGAATAGACTTTTTCTGTTCTGAACATTTTTTCTGTTGTGAATATAGTAGTAAAGATCCGGGTTCTTATTCAGGGCAGAGTCTTTAGAGAGCAAACACAGCGATGCAATTTGTGAATCGTCCAAGTAAGTGCATGCTTCTTGCTGCTTCTCAGGATAGAACTGATTTAATTTTCCAGCAGCTCCTTCAATGCACATCCGCCTGTCAGTTCTGGATCCAAAAGAGCATATTTTTGGCAACATATCTGGTTGACGATACACTAAAAAGAATGATGCGAAACCAAGTCCGTGAAAACATCCTGCTCTCTGCAAGGCGTCGCTAAGGGCCAGACAAACCTCTGCCGCCCCTTTATAATCGAACGTTTTATTCTTCCAGCTGATAAACTCGTAGCGAAAGCAGGCCGCCGGAAAATCCGTATAGGCATCGCACAGGTACGTTCCATTCTGCAGTATGGTGCCTTTGGTTATGGTGTGCTCCATGTATGCTCCTGCCGCGCAGTTGAAAGCTGCTATCTTATTGTCAAACAATTGGCAAAAATCCATTGTTTTTTGGATGTCATATTCCCCAAGATACATGGAAACGTGGCCGAGTGCGTGATAGCAATCTCCTTTATAGAAATCGAGAGGCGGTTTGTCACATAGTTGCAGCGCTGATCTCTCGAATTGATCGTAGGTAAGATGGTATGTGGTTTGTCGGATGAGTGACTAACGTTTTCTGGTTCAGGTCCCTCAAAGAGGGCCATCAGCGCACCGTGAAAGCATCCATTAGTGCAACGATGCCTACAAATCTCGAGAGATTTTTCCAGGTTTCTTGTTTTAAGAAATGTGACTCTCCCTATGTTATGGCCGATGAGATGACAAAATGAATTTTCTTCAACTACATCGAGCATTGATTCTGACCCAATGCTTTCATAGTACTGCTCCACTAGTTGGAATGGGATCTTGTTTGGATGTTCCAAAACGGTTTTTCTGAATTCTGCCATACTGCCATTGCTTGCAATAGAATCTGCTCTAGAAACAGTAACATTATCTAACAACGCGTCCACAAAATTGATCGATATAAAAAAAATTACGAATAGAAAGACCAAGGCAACGCGAGCCAATTTAAATTTCA
>CAZFPU010000029.1:0-14741 GCA_964521145.1 uncultured Methanosarcinales archaeon
CCAATTTGAATAGGGCTGGAATTTTGTATTTTTAAATATCGGAGATACTGATTTTGTAGAAAACCTTAAATACCTACTTTCTTGGTTTTTGAAATATAACAATGGTGCTATCAACAGATATTTTGGTAATGTCGATATTATTATTGCTCTCAGGAATATTTTCTGCGGCTGAAATTGCGCTCATTAGCCTGTCCTTATCTAAAATGCGCCAACTCGTTGCTGAAAACAAGCCAGGCGCTGAGCATATCAAGCAATTGAAGGAAGATCCACAGCGCATGCTTGCGACCATTCTCATCTGCAACACGCTTGTCAATACGGGAGCGTCAGCATTCGCAACAGCTCTTGCGATACGCGCCTTCGATAGTTATGCTCTAGGAATTGCCACAGGGATCACGACGTTCCTCATCCTGATATTTGGCGAGATAGTGCCAAAAACGATAGCAGCATCGCATAATGAAGGCATGGCGCGAACCTTAGCCCCCTTGATCTGGGTTTTAAGTGTCCTCCTAAGCCCGATACTTTTTGTGATAGATTTTTTCATGGGAAAGCTCATGAAATTGCTGCGCTTAAAGGCAAAGCCAACCACCATTTCCGAAGAGGAGATCAAGAGTCTCATCCAGGCAGCAGAAGAAGAGGGATCGATCAAAGAGATCGAAAAAAAGATGCTGCACAACATCTTTGAGATCGACGATACTACGGTAAAAGAGATCATGACGCCACGAACAGACGTGGGTCAGCTTGACTCAAGCGTCAGCATAGAAAAAGCGGTGCAATGGATCATTAAAAAACAGTTTTCCCGAGTCCCAGTATATGAAAAAACCCATGATAATATCGTGGGAACTATTTATGTCAAGGAACTTATCCCGTATCTGGGAACCAAGAAAGCGAATCAAACTATCAGCAAGGTCATGAAAAAGCCTTATTTCATTCCAGAATCAAAAAGGATCAGCAGCCTTCTTAGGCAATTCCAGAAAAGAAAAGAGCATATGGCAATTGTCGTCGATGAGCATGGCTCAGTTACCGGGATCGTGACACTTGAGGATATCCTAGAGGAGATCGTTGGAGAGATCATGGATGAGACCGATACCGAAGGGCCCAATGCCACGCAGATCGATAAGAAGACCTGGCTTGTGCAAGGAAGGGCTGAAATCGATGAGGTCAATGACCTGCTCAAGATGGGGATCGTGCGCGATAATTATGACACATTCTCAGGCTTTGTCATGAAAAAAATGGGCAAGATCCCCAAAGAGAATGAGGATTTCGAATACAAGAAATTCAAGATAACTGTTTTGGAAGTCATCAACAATAGGATCAGCAAAGCCAAGGTTGAGAAGAAGTGAATGAAGGCATTGTTCAAAACTCTCGCTTCGCTCGGGTTAGCGGCTTCGAAATATCCATTGTCGCAAACAAAAAGGTGGCTGCCCCGTAGGGGGCGTCCCCGCAACACCTTCACTATCGAATATAAGATATTTCGACCTTATGCCGCTAACCATCGTTTTGAACAATGCCCTAATATCAGAAAACCATTAAAATCAAATAATTAATTAAAAAATCTATACAACCACTATTTTCCAAATGAACCAATTAAAGATCTGGATACGCGCACTGCGAGTTCCCTTTTTTAGCGCAACCCTCGTTCCTGTTCTTGTGGGGTCTGCGATCGCGTTCCATGCAGGATTTTTTTCTTTGAATATGTTCTTGCTCATGCTTATGGCCGCGTTATGCGTCCATGCTGGCTTAAATCTTGCAAATGATTATTTTGACCATACTTCGGGCAATGACGAAGCGAACACCAATCCTACGATGTTTAGCGGCGGATCCAGAGTTATTCAGGAAAAATTAGTTACCCCTAGTGAAGTCATCATCGTATCATCCGCATTTTTTTTGATTGCGGCGGTGCTTGGACTCTATATCAATCAAGCAGTAGCAGGAAACGCATTCCTATGGATCGGTATTGCCGGGCTTTTGATAGCGTTCTTTTATACTGCCCCTCCGCTTAGGCTTGGCTATCATGGATTGGGAGAGATCCTAACCGGCCTTGGATTTGGAATGTTGATCATTGTAGCATCTTATCTTGCCCAGACGGAAAAATTATCTTTGAATGCCATGCTTGCGTCGATTCCAATAGCCATCTTGGTCGCGCTTATCTTGCTTGTGAACGAATTCCATGATTATGAAGCTGATAAAAAAACAAAGAAGAACAATTGGGTTGTCTTGTTTGGAAAAAAGAGCGCGAAGAATATAGTCATCCTCATGCTCGTACTATGCTTTGCGAGCGTCCTTATCATGATGTTTGCGCGCATCATCCCTTATTGGAGTTTTATCGTATTCCTTACCCTGCCGCTTGGGTTTCGCGCTGCCCAGGTGATCAACAAGCAGTATGAAAAAAGAGATGAATTGCTGCCCGTGAATAAAATGATCATCGGCTTGCATCTTGCGTTTGGGTTGTTGTTTGCTCTTAGCTTTGTTCTTGATAGGTTGTTGTAGGCCTGCTGGGTCCATTACCTGTGACTATTTTTCAGTGGTTAATCAAGGAAATATTTAAATACCGATGTCTGTTCTTTTCACGTGTCAGAAAACATGGTTACCGTTTACGAAATAGAAAGTAAGGTTGAGAAAGCTCCTGATGCATTCAGCAGTGAATTGCAAGTTATTAGCCTCACTAATCGAGACGCTCGATTGGGCATAGTTCTCAATGGTCTTGATGATTTATTGGCTACTCTTGAAAAATTTGGTGAGAAAATAGAAGCGACAAAATCAACAAGCGAACTTCTAGATAACATACGCTCTCAACGGAAGGCACATTCTGACGAAAATATGAGGCATATCTCTGGCAATATACATCCTGAATTTGGCGACGTTGTTGTGGTGCAAGCAGAAAAATGCGATGACAAGTATGTCCTGAGATTACAAAAAGGGCCGCCTTTATTCGCTGGCAACAATTACCATTATGATGAGGACTTTGCTGCCGAACTTGGCAGGCCCCAGGCACTTTATTTGGCTTCCTGTAGCGTGAAGATAAGTCCTGTTGGAGACTGGTTTAACCTGGATCTGGAGAAGATATTGGGCAATATTCCAGAAGCGAAAGGAAGGGCATCTGCTATCGCCGAAAAAATAGTGCTGGAAGCAAAGGAAAGGCATGAAAGCAAGGTTTACAGATCGACGCATCCTATCCAAAGTGTAAAACTCAAAAGCCAAGAGGATTTTTACTACCCCAACAATGTCTTGTTATTATATCATGAAGGAAAACCAGTGGTCATGGAAATAGATGTCTCAGGAAACATGTATGCTGGGTATCGAAAGGGTTTCAATGATAAAGCAAAGATGTATCTTGAAGCGAGAGGGCCTGCAATTGTGGGTGCTGCATGGGATAGTTCCTGGGATGGAAGAGACGAAGCAAAAGTCAAAAATCCCCACCTGGTACTTACCTTCAGAGATTCACACAGCTTGTTTGAACCGCTTTCTTTCTGTGCAGACGCGCAAAAGATTCAAGCAGTGCAACAAGCAAGAAATTACATTTCAAATCGAATTCCTCTTTCTTAATTGCCAAAACAACAATCTTTAAATACAAATTATCGCAAGGTAGTCTAACTGTGGTTAGCACGGGGTGACTAATGGCTGACAACAGTATCTTTGTGGGCAATAAGCCTTTCATGAATTATGTGACGGCCGTTGTGATGCAATTCACGACAAAAGATGCGCAGGAAGTGATAGTCAAAGCGCGCGGCAAGTTCATAAGCAGGGCTGTTGATATCGCTGAAGTGTCTGCAAAGAGATTTCTGGATGGAACTGTTGTGGTCAAAGAGATAAAGATCAATAGCGAGGGCTTCAAGAACGAGCAAGGAAGGGATGTTCGGGTTTCCACGATCGAGATAACCCTTATGAAGAAGTAGGTTTTCCAAAGATATAAAATGACATATGTTGCAATTTCTCGCAGTGTTTCAAGCGACCATTCAAGAATTGACTACAAGGTCCATCCGTATTTTTGGTTTCGACCACTAGGTGAGAGCTGCGTTGTGCTACGGCCAGTCTCGTTCTATCAGGGAAGCTCGGCTGAGTCTGCCTTAAGAAGTCATGCGCCCAGTGATCTCGTGGCAGAAATAATTGAATTCTATCCCAATGGAAGGAATCTTGATGATAGCAGAGAAAATTTTCAAAGGGTTGGCGTTGGCTCTTATGTGCTGGAGAAAATAATTGAAGATGTGAAAAAAGCAGGGGCGCAGGAAGTGGTGATATTGCCAAGTGGACGCTCTTCAATTCTTAATTTTCTTGAGAAGAATGGGTTTGAGAAGCCTGATCGGGGAAATCTGTATCATAGAAAAATATAGTGATAACCAGTCACCCATTAAATTGCACCAGTGCACTAGGATATCGACATTATAAGAACCCGCACCCGCCGCGACGAACGTAGTGAGTTGCCTAGCCGTTTGGTGCGGGCAAAATAACTTAGCTATTAAAAAAAAACGCCACCCAATAGATTACGATTAAACAATAAAAAAAGACTGTAGAAAAATATCCCTAAATCCTTATTCCTCAAACCCAAATGTCTTCTCAAACTCCTTGATCTCCCTTAGTTTAAGCAGATACTCATATCCAAGATCGGTCAAGGAAATGCCAGTAATCGTGCCGCTTTTGGTCTTTTTGACGAACTTTTTTTGCATGAGCTCCTCTAGGTAGATCTTCATCTGGCCATGCGAGAGGTTAGCCTTATACATCAAGTGTGTTGGCTTTATCTTGCCTCCCTTATCGCTGATAGCCATAAGCATATCACCAATAATATCTATTCTCGTTCTTTTTTCTGCCATACAAGAGCACCACAATAAACGTTACTAACAGGGTAAGATAGCCAGCGAGCTGGACTATTTCTCCCCCTACATAATATACAGGATTCACATAATCGAAGACGAACAAAAGATGGCTAAAGGTGATTATCCCAAAGCTTATCGAGAGTAACTTGGAGGTTGGATACTGCGCTTTTATATATTTTTGGACTGAAAGCATCGTTATCACGAGCATAAGCACAAATGAGGTGAAATGGAAGAGCGACTCCAAAAGCCTGCTTAGGAGCGTGATCAGGATAGTCAGATAGCCAAAGAGGAACATGCTTGAACCTGATTGCTTCTGATAGGTCGAATAAAGCATGTAGAACCCGCCTAAGGTCAATAGCTGATAGATGAATTGGAAGACAAAAACGGCATTCTTTCCAGAGCCATTGAGGACACTAAAATAACCCCCTAAGCTTATGCCGATCTTTACTAAAAAAGAGAGCGCCAAAAGGCCTAAAGCGATTGCCAGATTGAGATAGCTCTTCGCTTTCTTTATGTTATAGACGCGCAGGCTAAAATAGCCTATGAGGAGCAGCACAAAAACACATAGAAAGTCGATAATGCTGTCCTTGCCAAAGAACCACTCAGGTCCAAAGATTACTGCCCCCATAGTAGGGAAAACCAGTTTGGCCTTTATAAAATTTATGGATGATAAGACCAGAACGCACCCCTAGTACATACCTTCACATCGTATATATAGGGGTTTGTTCAAAGTAAGTGTATGAAGAGAGGTGATACAATGGCAATTGAAATGAGTGATGAAGACGATTTCAATTGGGGATCGAGAGTGATTTTTTCACACTCGGTAAGCGATTTTTTGAGTAAGGTCGACGAATTGGTCGCAGAAAATCTCAAAGAAAAGACCTTTTTGGTGTCCTTTGCGCCAGGATCATACTATGATTGGAATCCAACTGATCAGCAAAGTCTTTCTTTGTGAATACATGAGAGAATTTGTGAATGAACAAGAGAAAAATCAGATTTTTGCTAAGCGATGATGCTAATGCAAACAGGGAGGCTACAATGGAATCATCAGCAAATAAGATTTACCAGTTTTCAGCGCTGAGAAAATATGAAGGAAAAATGAGCCAAACGCAAGAAGAGGATATTACAACGGATCTGCTTTCAATGCGCCTGAGGGAGCGGGTGTTGTTGGAATTGAACGCATTACATACTGCTTAGGAATTGAATTTTATTTTTTTAAATTTAATTTCATTTTTTGATATTTTATTTTAGATGCTTAGGTTCATCAGTCGATACAAGCTATATTAAAAAGCGTGTTATTTAGGCGGCCCCATTGTTGGGCCGCATTAATAATGCGCCGCGCATTGGCGGCGCCTAGATATCCCGCATTTTGAAAAGTAAAAATAACTGTAATAAATTTTTGTGCGAATAAAAATACAAATTCGCCAAATCCCAATCTCTCAACGAGAGCACACAAAAAACCGGGGGTTCCAACCTACCCAAAGCAAGGCAGTTTAGCACAGGGCTGCAATGCTACTAGCGGGTGCATGGGTTTTTCGAAAGAAAGATCCATGCGCCAATTCCTCCGGTTCTTATTTTCATGGACTGAGTCAACCCTCTTTATGCGAAGCTCGTTGCAATAGCACTGTGACCCCCACGGTAGCAACGCTGGCTTCGCATTTTTTTTATTAGAAAGATAACAGCCAATTCATTGTCAACATGATCACAAATAATTCAAATGATAGAATAATCAGTAAATGGCCATATCTGTATTGATTTCCTTTGCCCACGCATGGATGCCTCCGCTCAGGTTTATCGCGCAATATCCTTTTTCGCGAAGGTAGTCGACTACAATGCCGCTTCTGCGCCCGGTGTGGCAATACACGATGATAGGAACATCTTTTTTTAGTTTTTTCAAAAAGGATTCATCGCCGTTTTGGATCTTCCTGAATGAATAATGAAGGGTATCATCTAATTTGCAGATATCACGCTCAAAGGGTTCTCGCACATCCATGAGTATGATCTCTTTCTTTGATTCCATCATCTGGCTAAGTTCTTGCACCGACATTGCCGTTTTTTCTTCATCAACTTCGCATGCCTGCTTGTAATCGACCAATTCGATGGAATCCTTATCAGAACATGCCCTGCACCGCGGATTTTTTTTCGGATGCAGTTCCCGAAAAGTCATTGAGAGCGCATCAAAAACAAGCAGTCGTGCCGAGAGCGTCGTGCCTATGCCTAATATGATCTTTAGCGCTTCCGTGGCCTGTATTGTTCCGATGATACCAGGCAAAACGCCTAGGACTCCTGCTTCTTCGCAGCTAGGGACCAGATCAGGAGGAGGCGGCTGCGGAAAAAGACAGCGATAGCATGGACCATTGTGATAATTAAAGAGGGAAACGTGGCCCTCAAACTGGTGTATCGCGCCAAAGACAAATGGTTTGTCCAACTTTAAACAGGCATCATTTATGAGAAATCGTGCAGGAAAATTGTCCGTTCCATCTATGATGATATCGTACTCTTTTAGGATCTGCAAGGCATTATTTTTTGTCAATTGTTCATCATGAGTTATTACTTTGATAAGCGCGTTGAGCGCTTCAATTCTTTTTTTTGCTTGTGTTGTTTTTTTGGTTCCTTTTTGAGATGTTTCGTACAAGATCTGCCGTTGTAGATTGGATTCATCTATTGTATCATTATCGACGATGCCAATGGTGCCTACCCCTGCTGCTGCAAGATATAACAATACCGGGCTTCCTAAGCCGCCAGCGCCAACAACGAGGACCTTTGCATCCTTTAGTTTTTCCTGTCCTTTGATACCTACATGAGGCAAGCTAAGATGGCGCGCATAGCGTTTTTGCTCGTCGATTGAAAGGTTCATAGTGGGAAGAAGGATTCGTTGCTTTTAAATCATTCTTTGCAAAAGTGTTAGCATCATCAGATCGAGCCTTGGGAATTTGATGGAGTGCTAAGATTCATTATGCCTTCGGCGACATTTAGTGCGAGGCCTCCGCTCAGCTGAAATATCAGCTGGCACTATCAGGGACATGCGCTGCGCTTAGTCCCTTGCCACGAGGTTGAGCGAAGCGAATGCCGCGTTCGCGTGCCAGACTTCGCGAGAAGCTGGCTCACTGCGCTCCGGCCTCGCCTAATGATGGCCAGTAAAATCCCTGGGGTCGACCGAAGGGAGCGCCCCTTTTTCCCAGGGTAGATACGCTGGCTAGAAGATGCTAACACTTTTGCCCGATACAGTTGATGCATTGCCACAATACCCATTAATTTACAACTTGATAGTTTATAATTATAATCACTATCAATAAGATTAAAATAACTATATTTTACGTCTAAATCGCATAAAACCATTAAATATTTAAACAGAAAGCGCATTACATATTCTGAGGTGGGACTTATGGCATTTAACTTGCTTGGATTGGCAGTAGCGTTCTTGGTACTTGCAGTGGTTGCATACGCGCTTGGAGCACGCGGTTTCGCGTGGTTTAGCGCAGACATCGCAAAATTCCTTGTATGGATCTTCGTGATACTGCTCGTGATAACGCTCGTATTCAGATTCATCTAAAGGAGGGAAACGAATGACAAAAACAAAAAACTCAGGGTTTGGATTCCTAAAAAAAGTGCGACCAAGACTGGCGTCGAATATGCATCGGCTTTGGATCGGCCGCACTTCCTTTGCGGCTTAGATTCGAAAACGTACGCGCTGCAGAGATTCACGATAGGCATCGCGATATAGACCTGCTCACATGAAAAACAAAAATGTTTTGAAAAAAGGTGTAGAGAATACGTCGATTTGGGCGGCTACCGCAAGAATGCCCAGCTATCCTTCTTTGAAAAAAAATATTCATGCACAGGTTTGCATAATAGGTGGGGGGATTGCAGGACTCACTACAGCATATCTTCTTACGCAAGCAGGCAAATCCGTTGTCCTTCTCGAAGATGGTGAACTTGCAGGCGGCATGACCCAATATACTACAGGACATCTAAGCAATGCTATCGATGATAGGTACTATAATCTTGAGCGAATGCACGGAATTGAGAAAACAAGGCTGGCTTGGCAAAGCCATACGGATGCAATTGACAAGATAGAATCGATAATAAAAAAAGAGAAGATCAGCTGTGATTTTGAACGCCTTGATGGATTCTTGTTCTTAGGAAGAGATCAGGAGGAGAAAGTCCTAGACGCGGAATTAAAAGCAGCCCATGCCATTGGATTTAGAGGTGTAGAAAAGTTGCCTTCCACGCCATTCGCCTTTTTTAAAAGTGGGCCTAGCCTAAGGTTTCCAAGTCAAGCGCAGTTTCATGTCTTGAAATACCTCTCAAAGATTGCAGAGGCGGTTGTAAGAGAGGGTGGTCAGATCTACTGCAAGACGCATGCCGACGATATCAAGAGAGGAGAGCCCGCGCAGATCACGGCAGGGAAATTTAGCGTAACTGCAGATGCGCTTGTGATCGCAACCAATAATCCAATCAATGATCTTGTCGCAATCCATACGAAACAACCAGCGTATATGACGTATGTGATCGCTGCAAAAGCGCCTAGGCATTCACTTAAGAAGGGGTTGTACTGGGACACCGAAGATCCCTACCACTACATCAGAACCCAAAGAATCTCAAAATCCGATGATCAAGTGATGCTAATCATTGGCGGCGAAGACCACAAGAGTGGTCAGGAAGAGAACACGCATAAGCGATATGTCCGATTAGAGCAGTGGGCACGAGAGCGCTTTCCTGAGATGGGTGCCGTGGAATTCAGATGGTCAGGCCAAGTGATGGAGAGCATCGATGGGATTGGCTTCATTGGAAAAAACCCCCTGGATAAGGATAATGTGTTCGTCATAACCGGAGATTCGGGACTTGGCCTTACTAATGGGACTATTGGAGGGATGCTTCTTACTGATCTTATCATGGGCAAAAAAAATAGATTTCAGGAACTCTATGACCCATCAAGAAAAACAATTCGCGCCATTGGAGAATATGCCAAGGAAACAGCAAACATGGCATCGCAGTATGTGGATTGGCTAACTCCAGGAGACGTTGATTCTGTTTCAAAAATAGAAAACGACAGTGGCGCTGTGATCAGACGCGGTTTAATGAAAGTTGCAGTGTATCGCGATGAAAAAGGAAAGCTGCATGAACGCTCTGCGGTGTGCACGCATCTTGGCTGCATCGTCGACTGGAATTCAGGCGCAAAAAGCTGGGATTGCCCTTGCCATGGATCTCGCTATGACAAGTTTGGAAAAGTGATCGTTGGACCTGCCAATAAAGATCTTGCTATGACAAAAGACCAAGGGACTTCAGTCTCTGAGCAAGAAACGAATAAAGAAAAGGCAAATGCTTGATGAACTGATAGATATTAGAAAAAAATCGACAAAACTAAAGATGAAAATCTAGGGGGCGTATGACATGGCTAGTGTTTCATTGTTACTAGGGCCGATAGCATCACTGGTTTTTGGCATCTTGATACTTATGTTTCCCAAGATGCTTAACTATCTGGTTGCGCTCTATCTGATAATAATAGGAATCATAGGCATCCTGATGATGATCTAGATTTTTTTGTAAAACAGAGAAGAAATAGAAAACAAAAAAAGGTGAAACCGATGGTATCCAAAAAAAACCAATTAAAAGAGGCATTGAAAAAGTTCAACGGAAAATGAAAAGCATGACTAGGAAAGCAAAGTCATTTGTTGATGATTTATAGACAGGGAGGTTTTTTATTCGTCTTGCGCTAGAGCAAGTATAGGGGTTGGCATCATTTGCGCTGGTCCCATCTCATTTTTTTATTCGCCAACGATTTGAAGAATACAATTTGTAACTAGGAGGGATACTATGAACAAATACTATATTATGGCCTGTTCACTGTTTGTCATTTTGCTGGTTGGATGTACCCAGAATGACGCACAGACAATGCCGCCATCTGCACAAGGCAACAATAATCAGGCAGTTGTTGATTCGGGAGAGAAAGGAAGAGCAGTGTTTGTGATAACCGATGCGGCCGCGGACATGAAAACAGTGACCAGCGTTCGAATAACCGTTGAGGAGATAAGCGTACATAGCCAGGCGCAAGGTTGGGTCAGTGTTTCAAGCACACCAAAGACCTATGATCTATTGCAGCTCAAGGCACAAAATAGCAATGCGCTCCTTGCCGATGCGCAGCTTGATGAAGGGACCTATGATGAGATGAGACTTGATGTTTCCTCAGTCATCGTCACCGATGCATCCGGCTCGCAGGAGGCAAAATTGCCATCCAATGAATTGAAGCTCAAGGGAGATTTGATCGTTACCGCTGATTCGACTGCAAGCGCAAGCTTTGATTTCATAGCAGATGAGTCACTGCATGTGACTGGCAATGGAAAATATGTAATGGCTCCGGTTCTAAAAGTGGAGACGAGAGAAGACGTCGATGTTTCTGTTGATTCGCAAAATGATGTCAAGATCAATGGCGGATCCCTAAAAACATCAGTTACCCAGGGGATGGATGCCAGCGGAAAAGTTGGTGTTGGCCTAAAGATTCCAAAAGACGTGGCAGTCAGTCTGGATGCAGCCGGCATAATTAAGATAGGCGGTTCTGGGAAAGAAGGCAGCGAGCATGCGAATGCGAGCACCAAGACAAAGATCTCCATTGGATCAGGCAACGCAAGCGCTGAATCTGAAACTGAGATCGATGTTGGGATTTAATTTTCTTTTTTTTTATTTTATTTTTGGTTTCATTTGCAGACGGGGTAATTGAGGGGTAGTGTCATTCCAACGGTTCAGACGAAGTTTTGGCAAACAGATACGAATGCGTTTTACTATCCAGAAAGTTGGGAGAGGCCGTATAATTTGCCATTTTATTCATCTTTTTACTTTATAGCCTCGTGGTTAGAAAATTGAAAGAAAATAAAAAATGAGCCCGCGAGGATTTGAACCCCGGTCAATCGGTCCCTGGCCCGAACATTGTTCGTGAAGCCGACCGCACTATCCAGGTTATGCTACAGGCCCATCAAGATCGATGACAAATGTGCTGTTTTTATACTTTGCTATGCATAAAATGACTGAGGATCGACTTCTCGACCAAGCATTTGTAATCTTTGTTTGTATGTGGTGTTCGGTGGGCAAAAATTAAATTCCTCCCAGACAGAAAATCTAGACGTTTTTATTGGATTTTTAGGATTTATTTTTTCCATCCACTGCAAAATAGAATAACTGCCAACAATTTGCGGCTTGAACTTGAGATGTTCTGTACTTTTTGCTGGTTGAGATCTATACACTTTGCATGAGAAGTCTTGCTTTTCAGCTAGAAGTTTCACGCCAATTGCTAGTTTCTCAGAAACTGTAGTGAATAGTATCCTCGGGTAAAAATGCCTTGTTTTCTTGAAGATATCGGAATTTCGAATTTTCTTGTCAAAGTTAATGCATCCATCGGTATCAAAAAGACCGCGAAGGAATGCTCTATGCAGATTCAAATTGGGTGAATTGAGAATGAAGCTCGGCACATCAACGATTGTTGACTTATTGCCATATGGAAAGCCAGCTGAATGAAGCGTTTGGATAATAGACGGATCACGGATAACGAATCCGTATGTTTGTCTTGAAGGGAAGAGCCTTCCAGAAATCTTTAATCCAAAAAATGAGTTAAATAGTGGAATGACGTGATCATCGTAATAGGGTTGTTCTTCGATACTTCCGCTTATATCTAATTCTCTTCGCCTTCCATCATTGCGAAGATAACCATCGCCAGCATGGATACCGCAAATTTCTGCAAATTGCGTTGTGTTAGTGTTCATTTTCTTGAATCCTCCAAAGTTTTTCTTAATCTAAGAGTTTTGGAGGCAGAGCGTTGGGAATATTGAGCGATACTGCGTAATTGCTTTTCGCGTCCTACCGAAAAGATTGATTTAGCAGTTTTGCGCCATCCCAACACACTCAATGAAGCAATAGATTATAAGCCCTATTCGAGAATGTCCAGTGCCAGTGCTACAGGCCCATGGAGCATTCAAAACTTAGACCTTATTTTAAATCTTGTGTTGATGAAAGCCCATGGGCAATTAGTTTTGTTCCTATTATTTTCTCGTCCAAAGAAATATCAAGTCATTTTTTCCCAGATATTTTGGAGTATCGAACTTGAACTGTACCAAGGCAGAGGCATATTGCAGGTCTTTATCCCCTTCACCCGTCTGCTTTGATGCACAAAACAGATCCAAAGGGATATAATGCTTTTGAACTTCGGATAAAGTAGTTACTTTCCAACCAGGATAATCGCGCTTTCTTTCTTTGGTAAAGGGATGATCGTTGTCAGATATCTCAAGAAAATATTTGATGTCCTTGCTTGCTATTATTTCATCGATCATTCCTTTATTGTAAGCCCAGCAGGTGAGAACAAACTCGGGGTTATTTTGCAATACCATTCTGGCGTTTCTTTTCTTGACGAAATCACTACGTGGATTCGTATCGGTTGCAATGATGGGTATCCCTACCTGGTTTAGATGATAGCTTAATTCTCCTCTGCCTGCTCCGATTTCATAGATAGGACCCTTAACGCCTAATCCCAAAATAGCATCCCTTAAAGCATGGATGCATTCCACAGTCCATGCCTGCATAATTGCATCGTCAACCAAACCCCCAACCGTGCCTATGTCGGTCCAGTTTCCCAGTATGCTCCTTTTTCCAAACAAAACCTTGTGATGAGCAGGATTTGTTTCCTTGATTACTGCGGAATAAAAAATCATATCTCTGATGGCATCCTCATTTGGGAGTTTTTTGGCATCGAGGATTGCATCCAGCGTCTGCTTGTGCGTTGCTGCATCTCTGATATTTTTATCGGGAGCATGTTCTATGTAATGTTCTAAGAGTTGGATGGGAGAGAGGCCAAGATTGGCCATCATCCATTGTATCTTTGAATCTTCAAAATCCAGTTTCGCAGCCATGATCGCATGGACTGCAAAATGATATTTAAATCTTTCTTTATTTACTACTTATTTAGAGTAACATAATATGTTCGAAGAAGATTTTGGGAAAAAATGTCAAAAGAATGGTATTTTATTATTCTTAAGCGCAATGTTTTTATCTATTTGGAAAATAAAAGGATTCTATGGAAAAAAGACCGACTATATGGATAATAATCATTGGTTTGCTCGTAATTGGTTGCTCCCAAACCCCGACCCAAACAAAAACCGACACACTAACTGATTACGACATTGCCAATGAAGCGCTGCAAAATCAAAAAAGTCAGGGAGCATTCTGGCAGCAATTTGAAAAACCAAGCGAAGGTGAATTGAAAAAAACATTGACCCCCTTGCAATACAAAGTGACCCAGCATGAGGGAACTGAAGAGCCTTTTAACAACGAGTATTGGGAATTAAAAGATGAGGGAATCTATGTAGATATCGTCTCTGGCGAGCCGCTGTTTTCTTCTCTTGATAAATATGATTCAGGGACTGGATGGCCTAGTTTTACTAAACCGCTTGAACCCCAAAATATTGCAGAAAAGAAAGACAGAAGTTTATTTATGACAAGAACAGAAGTAAGAAGTAAACTCGCCGATTCTCACACTGGCCATGTGTTTAATGATGGCCCCCCGCCAACAGGACTCCGGTACTGCATAAACTCTACTGCCTTGCGTTTTATCTCCAAGGAAGATTTGGAGAAAGTATTACATTCTGGTAAAAAATTGCGTCTATACCAAGGTTTTGATCCAACGGGTGATAGGCTACATATAGGCCATATGGTTGGACTTAGAAAACATAGACAATGGCAAGACTTAGGTCATGAAGTTATATTTTTAATTGGAGATGGTACTGGAGAGGCGGGAGATCCTACAGGAAAGAAAAAAACACGAGAAAGATTTTTTACATCTCCAGAATTGCGTGAAAATGCAAAAGATTATTTAACTCAAGCTTCTAAGGTTGTTCGTTTTGATGGTCCAAATCCTATTAAGATAATGTACAACGGTGATTGGTTGAATAA
>CAZFPU010000030.1:0-14430 GCA_964521145.1 uncultured Methanosarcinales archaeon
GTTTTTTCATATGAATAGAATGGGACTGAATCTATTTTTTTTGAGCCATGGCAGATTTTAACAAGTTTTGATCTAATGATATGCTTTATTTCGTCTGTAAATTTTTCGATATAACAGACTAGACAGTTCTCATCTTTGACAATAGCGATGCCATTGATAATTGGATCAGTCATTTTTTTAAAGAATATCCTCTAATTTAACCCACTAAATATAAATTTTCTTTAATTGCGACAAAGCTAGGATTTAAATCGCCTCAGCTTCAGAACACCCTCAAATTCATCACCCCTCACAAGTAATTAAACAACCGAAACCATTAAAAACACAAATTCATAACCCAATAAGATATGGCACCAGAACAACCTAAACTCGAAGAAATGCTCGCATATGGCCCAACGGCATCAAGTGCAAGCGGAAATCTCACCAGGGCACTCAACAAGGCACACAAAGGCCTCTATGAGATCGTTGGCAATAAGGTAACATCGCCGAATCCTGAAAAATATTCCGATCCTAAAAAAGCATATGTCAGCGCTGCAAAATACACGCTCAAGCAAGGAGCTGCTCCGGCACTGTCAGGCGATGGAGCCTACTACGGCCCATTAGAGCAATCAATTTCTAACACAAAATATTAAGATGAAATGCCTCGCCTTGATTTCTCTGAATCGGCCAAAGAGGCAGCAAGGAATCTTCTAAAGGATTCACAGTTCGATCAAAGCGAGCTTGAGCAACGTATTCTTTCTGCAGAGGAATTTGTAATAAACGATCTAGTCAATCCAAAGAGCTATGGGGTTGAGGATGCCATTCTTGCTAACACCCAAATTAGACTTCTCGACCAAATAAACATGGAAACAGCAAGATTAAATTGCAGCGAGGTTGGGATCAACATGTATCTTCTTTTTGTAGCCATAGGGGCCCAAGATAGAGTGCGCATGCTTCGCTTCAATGACAATCACGAATCGGACCATCTTGCGCTGCTTCATTACACGGATGGGTTTGATAAGGATCCCTTGATGATCGATCCTTTATTTGGAAGAGTGGGAAGGGTAAAATTCACGTCCAAAGGGCTTCTCTATACGCCTCCAAACTCTATTGACCTAAACGATCCCCCTGACAAGAAGCAAGAACCAAAACAGCTCTTACAATACGAGCGCGTGTGCATACTCAGCCATGCGGATGTCATCAACCATATAGAAGTCATGAACTCTCCCTTAGGCTTTTTCAAATATTTTGAAAGAGGACAGAAGATAAAGTCAGAGCATATTGGCGTTGACGTAAAACCTCCCAACGAGTTGGGCCTTAGAGGGTTAGAGCTCTTTGGAACGATCGCCGAATACAGCGTACGCACCATTGATGATACGCTGCAAATTCAAGTCACCTTGAAAGCAGAAAAAGCCCTTGATCTTTTCACCTTCCAAAGGACATACAACATGGAAGAGGGCGAACTCTCCTATTCAGATGATCGATTGCTTCATTTAGGACACCACTGGTCGCCTGAACAGATCGTCTTTAGCCAAAGCAAGGGAATGCACCCAGAATCGTGGGGAGATAACAAAGCAATAACCATCGCATATACAACGTTTGCAAGACAGTATCTCAAAACCATGCTAAGAGACCCAGAAGAGGCACGACAGATCCAGTTTCAGGAGCTGCAGGATGACATTGTCTTTTATCATAATATCGTAAGAAAATTCGTTCGCGAAAAGACAAAAAGAGATCCTGATGGGACTTTGGTCATAGACTACGATCGCATACCTACCGATAAGGACAAGCGCGATATTGCCGATGCGCACATTCATGAATTAAAGCCAAAAACAGCCAAGGATTTTGTTGCCAACCTTTTCCACTATGATGAACTCAAGTGCCTCTCTGAGCAGAGAAAAAGCCTTCTTGGGATGCCAATTGAAGAGCAGCGAGATATCTTATCCAAGGAATATTATAAGCTCAAGGAGTATGGACTCATGGATGATAACGAATTCATCTCAAATTATGTGAGAAGGGTGAATAAGGCGACAAGGGATCATCCACTATCGGCCAGTGCAATCCAGCTCGTGATAAAAAGGATGGCAGCCCAAAGACCCTATTCCAAATTCAGGCCAGAAGAAAGACCAGAAGTTTTCCTCAAAGCAAGATTAGACTACAAGGAAGAGAGATATAGGCCTTTGATCGATATATTCTTACAATCAGAAGTTCTAGAAAAATTGGTTACTAGGTATCAAGGGCTTATGGAATTAAGAAAGCATGTTGGGTTGGCTGCTTGAATATTTGTACATTCAGATAAATATCTACTTTTAAGCAATAACTGTACGAAGTTTTAAATAGGCAAAAATAGCCTAGGATAGTCTATGGTCAAAGGTGCTTTAGGCGTATTTACGCATAAATTTATCTAGACATATGGATGCGCATTTACGCATAGATACTATGCGCATTTACGCATAAAACCATAAGTTTTAAATATATCAATAGCATTCTGTCCCCATGGTAGATAAAATGGAGATCGAGCAGTATTGCAGAGAACTGTCTCCTCCTGATGTGGATAGGGCCATAAAATTTAATGAAGTTTCAAGGGATGAAGCAATTATTTCATATGAATTATTTCTTGGACAAAATAAAGTACCGCGGCAAATATTCATTCAAGGCTACAATGCAATGTATGCAGCTTCTGCACTATTTTTAGCAAAGAAGTACAAAATAAAACTTGATGAACATCTGGGATCAACTCATAAAAACATGAGATTAATTTTGGAGTTTTACACAAGAGATTCGGAACATCATTCGAAGTTGATAGGGCTATACGAAATTGCGATTGAAAAATTTCAAAAATTGAGCCAGCAATATAGTAATGAAAATCATTTTGCAAAGCGAGTAGTTAAAGATTTAATGGAAGATGGGTACCATAAGGGGAAAAAAGTTACTTACTACACTGACCTTGTTCCTGGAAGAAAGGATCCTTTACTATTAGATGCTTCTGACGCAAAAGAATTCATCCAAGATGTAGTGAAACCATTTTTGTTTATTATTGGTGAACTTACAAAATGATTGATAACCTATTAGGAAATAGGACCAATATTTTAGTGTTGAGGTTTCTAACAAAGTTTTATAATCAGTTTTTCCCAAAAGAAGAAATTGTGAGGGAAACAGGAGCTGGTCTTAGAAACATTAATGACTCCCTGTTGATTTTAACTAATGAAAACATCCTTGAAAGAGAGTATAGGTTAGGAAAGATTCATTACAGATTTGTCATAAACTCTAGTTTCAAAGAAAAATTAAGTTCATTGTTCGAAGAAGAAAGAAAAAGGATAGTCCTAAGATCAACTAAACTATATAAAACAATTTCAGAAATAGAATCAAAAATAATCAAAGTTGTGGGTGTAAATTTGTTAGAGATATTGCTTTTTGGTAGTGTTGCTAAAGGAAGGGACACTGCAAATTCAGATATTGATATTTGTGTAATTGTCAAAGACAAAAATGAGTTGTTATTTAAAAAAATAAGATCAATCCAATTTGATGAAAAATTTGAAAATAAAGTACAATTGCATGTATTTACGTCGTATGAATTTATACAAGGAAAAGATCAAAATCCATTAATCAGAGATATAATAAGAGATGGGGTTTCGTTGAAGATAGGAAAGTAATTTTAAGGCGTAAAAAACATCCGTTCACTGTGTTCGCCTAACTTTTTCTTTCAGAAAGAGTCCCGGGGTCGCTAAGGCAACCTATCCACCAATTTCACACACTCAGCGCGGCTCAAAGGTTTATCCGAAGATATCTCCAACTGATTCATACATCTTATTTCAGAGAGTAGCGTTTCCTAAAATCATCCACGCGAATAGAAGGCTGCTTCTCTATGCGCTTCATTTTCTTCACAAAGGAGGGCAGAAGTTCTGGCTCCTCAAGCTGCGCAAATGTATTGACCACGAATTCTATGGCTTGCGCCTTGTCCTTTAAGCCATGCCTAGCCTTTACGACATTCAACACCCGATTCGTCTCTTCAGTAAGCGTAATAAGTGCATGTACCATGTTAGTTCACCTAAGTTCGAATAAGTTAGACTTATTTATAAAGTTTGCGCCAAAACTACTTCAAAGACAATACCCAATATCACAATCAAGGCAATTTAGAAAGAAGCTCCTTCTCCCAATCAACATACAACGCATCCAAAGCCTTGCATCCCGTATCGACAAACATATCGACGATCTTCTTTTGCTGCGAATTCAGATCAGAATACTCGATCTCAGAATCAAGTCCATCACACACTTTTTTCAAAGGCCCTCGTAATTGATAGGCAAATGCAGATATCAATCCCCGAGTGCTATCTCTCATCATGGTACCAGAATCAGAATCGATTTTATGCATCCATCCTTCATAGGGAGCTAGGATCGCGTGAGCATACCAGGCACGTGAGACTTGAAAAGCAGCATGTCCTACTGGTTCTATGATGGCATCACAGCTGTATTTTATGGGAATGGTGTTGATCTTGTATTTTTCCCAAAGGGTTCGAGTAAACACGGAAAAATCCCTTCTTTTAAAGGATAATTCCATGGCAACCTCAGGAGATTTGGTGCTCTTCAATAATGCAACCAGTCCTCTTAATTCGTTGACACCTTGATTTATCGTTTGTTTTTCCGACATATTTTCCAGAACGTATACAAGCAACTAATAAATTTATTGGGATGAGATGCCCACCAAAACTCTTTTATCCTAAAACGCATCACCTCTCCCAATGAAAAACCTCTGGCATGAATTAAACATTGGCAATGAAAATCTCCTCAACGCAGAGGGGATCCTCTACGCAAGCAGGATGAGCCAGGAGAGGATAACAGGACATCGAGATCAGATTGTAGAGGCGATTACAGGGCTTGGGCTCACTATATCCGAACATGAAGAAGGTCTTGCGATAGGCGGCTACGAGGATTCCAATCACCATAAGATCGAGGCGCTTTTTGAAGAACTTTCAGTCCTTAATCGAGGTGCTGAATACAAAAGTGTTGGGCTTGATAGCATTGCAAGATTGCCTTCCGATTTTAACATGGCATGGTATAGGATGTCCTTCCAGAGAAATCTTGCAGATGCATATAACATGATGGATATTGAAGCACGCCATCTGGGACTCACGCTGCAAGCAATAGACAAGAAAAGCAGAGTTCTGTACGCCCACGAGCGGACTGCATTGGATGAACTCCTGCAGCTAGCCGACAACAAAGTGAATCTGATGAATGGCCGCGGCGGATATGTGATAATTGGCGCTCGCGATATCTGATTCTATCTGCAAAACCATTTTAAAACAAATTCCATTACCTTCTCTTAAGATGACCATAGAATCAAAACTCATCCTTCCAAAGGGCGAAGTGGTCGCGATCGTCGAGCCAGAGCTAGCATCTGCGCTATATCATGCAACGACACACACTATCGATAAGCCAGCACCACAGTCCTCTGGATCAGGAACGTCAAATCCAAGTTCTCCAAGGAGAGAAAGCTACAGCGAAAACAACATAAAAACGGGAAATACCTACATCGGCTTATACGGCGCTATTGGCGTAGTCGAGATCACTAGACCATATACTAGCGTTGTATCACTGGTAGGGACTGTCCATATTCCCAAGCAGACATTTCCTTTAGTGGAGCTCATCAAAGGAGCGCAGGACACGGAGCAGTTCTACCATGATTTTTTTAGGCACACTGATGATAGCGAATGGAAAGATAAGCACTGGAACATACGCGACCATCATTCGACCATAGACAGGGAACAAGTAGATGCAGCATTCATACACGATAGAGGCTATCATTGGAAGATAGAGAAGGTTGCAAACGACATATTCAAGGATAAGAGGCCATTTGAACAACAACTCAAAGAATATGAGCAGGCAGTAAAGCAGTTCATAACAAGACTAGACCACTATGTCCACATGCTCAACCCAAGAAACGATCCCATAACGCCAGAGTACGCGCAGCTGCGCTTCACCAAATTGCAGATAGGCAATATGCCGATGATAGAGAAGCTATAAAGAATTCTTTTCTTAATGTTTGCGATTATACTGTTCTGAACCAGGTGAACCCACATAATTTGCCTTCAATCCAGGAGTGACTTTTCCAATCGCCTGCGTCATCATCCATGCAACTGAGATCATGTCTGGGAATACTTTGCGATCAGGGGGTAATTTCAATTTCTTTCTTGCCGCTTCCACATCATCTCTTATTTCTCGAATCGAGGATCGATAAGGCAGCACTCCCTCTTGGGCCTTATGCGAATATATTAGGGAAAACGAACTTTCCGTTTCGGATTTGCGTACGGAATTTTCGTATCGCAGAGCCAAGGTCCCATCAGAAAGCAATAAAGTGTTGTAGGCTCTCTTTGCATCCCTTAGGATCAACGATGCTTCTCTTCCAAACTGTGCGGCTTCAGGGATCGCAATCTCCTTATCTTTGAAAAGTCCCCCATACGCATGCACCGCATCGACTGGATCTTGCTCCCCTTTTAGGCTAATCCTCAAAGAATCTATCCCAATAATAAAATTCGACCTATTGTAAGATCCTTCATACATTTCCCTTGAGACAACCATTCGTGAAAGGGGATCGTCTTCCCTAGGCTGCCCAGAATAAATTCGCTCATAGAGCTTGCTTTGGATGAGCATATCCTCAAGAGTGCGCACAAAACCCGCCTCATGGCCGCCTTGGCCCAAAATGCCGCTTCCAGATCTTGGCCTACCATCTCTTGTAGTATTAAGCTTGATTAACGAAGTGACTGCGCCCCAATAGAGTTGGATCATAGGTTTTGAGAGGGACCTCGTGAGTTTATAAATTTTTATATTTAGTAACCACTAAATAATAGTAAAAATACAAACATTTATAAACCAGTTTCCCAAACAGCGCCTATGGGCAAAGATGATTGGCTAGAGTTAGCCATGAAAGGAAACAAGAAAGAACAGGCAGCGGCACTTATACTTCTAAAGCAAGCGATGATGCACGCTTTGCCAAACACCGATTCTGCGATCTATGAGATATTCGTTGCCCCAAAACCAACCAAGGAGTTGGATCAGCTTCTAAAAGATAGGGAAGTTGCCATTCAACCCTATCTTGACGCACACACAGAATATGAGAGACTGCATCCTAAGACAGCTGATATCAAGGAGTATGATTACACGCTGCAAAGAGAAGCTTGGGCAAGGGCAAAGGATCCGCAATCAGTCTATGCAGCTGAGTCCATAGATACACTGCTCATCAACGAAAAAACAGCTATTTTCAAAGACCTTACTGATCGGCTTGCAACGATCATACGAAGGGCGCAGGGAGCATCAACTTTGGAGCGGATCTCTCATAATTTCTCAGTTCTTGCGCAGGCCTATCAAGGCAAGCCCCTCTCCGACTTGATCCGAGGAATTGGAGAGGTCTATCACGAGTTCACCGAAATAGCGAGAGAATTTTCCTCAAACCCAAGCGATCAGAAAGCGTACGCTGCTGTAGCGCAACTGGATTCAAAAGTATTTGAACTTGCAAGTCCCTTGCTTAGCGATGCGCAATCAATGAATCTTAAGGTCGATTTCCCTTCAGGAAAAATAGGATCGGTCTACTTCAATGGCAACGAGGAACTCTGGAGGGAATTCAGGCACAATACTGAGTCCCAAACACAATCGATGGGCCTAGGGGGACCTGCGCTTGGAGAAGTATCATTCTATCTTGGAGGGATGCTTGATGGAAAATATCTTATCAATCCATCTCCAAAACTAAAGCCAAGCGATCTTGAAGCTGAAGTCAACTGGGCAAAGGTCAAGCTCGCTTCACCTGTGCAATTAAAGATCGAGATGCCTTCCATGTATCACGAGCTTGTGCAGCCGATCATCGCTTCGATACATCAAGAGTATGGTAATCGTGTCATTGCGAAGTCTACACTGGTAAGCACCGAGAAAAAAACGATGTTGTTTTGCCTTTGAGAGATGAATCACTCACCGAGGTTTCTAATGGGAAATCTGCTTCCAAAATATTGGAAGAGGAAATAGAAAAAAATTATCCTCTTTGCCTTCTCATTGCTTTGATGGCCGCATAATCAAGAGGTGCTGGTTGCGCTGAATCTTTTATGCTGACTTGAGCTTGCACTTTTGCCTTTGGCATCTGCCCATAAACAAAGTAGGGAGCGGCTATATCTTCCCCATTAATGCGAAGCAGTGAATATCCGGTTGAATTAGGAATTGCTTTGGAACTTATGTAGCCGTTGATCTTCCCATCAAGGCCTTCTTTTGCGAGCTGCATATGCTCGACGAAATCTCCAACATTGTTTGATATGGTTCTTCTATCGCTGAGCGGCTTTAATCCATGTGAAGATAAATCGTATTTTTGAAATTGGTCCGCTAAAATGACATAGACCGTCCCTTCGCCAAGCTTTTTAACAAGATCTGCAGCTCTCACTGCAAGCCCATTCACACTGATGTGTGCTTTGTATCCCATTTGGTAAAGAATTAAGTACTTATTTATAAAAATTGTCCTTTAAGAGGCTTTGCGCATTAATTAAAATTAAACACAAAATAGTGTATTATAAATAAATGGGCAGTATGAGATGGGTTAGGTGTCTAATGTGCAAAGCCCTTTTAAGAATTCTCGCGCTCCCACTTTCTGATGTCATTGATGTAATATTCATAATCTTCCCAGTCCATGATGCCCTCAAAGTCCCAGCCATTGATGAAAAGCGCGGGGGTTCCTTCTACAACCAGATAATCTCCCATCGCAAGATCATGATCGATCTTTGCCTGCATGACTCCCGACTCCAAACAGGTCCTGAAATCGTCGATATCAAGCTTGAGCTGGTTTGCCAGATCAAAGAACAGCGTATCGCTATAGTCCGGATCATTCTTATACAATAAATCCTTCATTTCCCAAAATTCACCTTGCTCGCCGGCGCATTCTACTGCCTGGGCCGCTTTCTTGCCTTCCTTTGTAAGTTCGCCCTGGAAATGCTTGAAGACAATCTTTGCTTTTCCTGTATCAACATACTTTGATTTGAGTTTTGGATAAATTTTCTCTTCAAATTCCTTGCAGTAGGCGCATTCAAAATCATTGAATACAATGAACGTAAGCTGTGTCTTTTCATTGCCAAGGACATGATCATCTGGATCTATCATCTTAGCATACTCTTTTCGAAGGTCGATCGAATGCGGCAGCCGCTTCTTGAATTCTTCATCGTATATCCCTTCTTCATCTTCTGTTTCCTGCGCTGCATACGCTGGCTGCTTTGGAGCTTGCTGCTTCTCGTCGTTATCACAGATGGAATTAGCATTTGAATCAAGGCAGCATTCACCTTTCTTGAATTCAAAATAAGGGGTCTTGCAGAGTTTCTCAGCAGAAGGTTGTGGATTTTGGGATAAGATCACTTGACCAGTGGGGTTTGGAGCGCTCACGCACCCAGTAGCAATTATCAAAAAAACCAAGGCCAGTATAATTTTTACCCTCATAGAAAATCAAAAATTGGCGTGTCTATAAAAAATCTTCGAGGGAAATATGCTAAATCTGTCTTTGAATAGTAGGCAATTTTTATTATTTTAGGTAATATTTTAAAACCCTGCATGATTACTTCATCGTATGAAAGATGCAAAATTAATCGATGCCAAGGGAGAGTCAGATCGTCCTCAGATAGCTCGGTGGCTTGATGACTTGCTTGCCACTACCAATAAGCAGGTTTTTTCAACGATCGGAGTGTATATCAGCAAGGAGAGGAAATACAATGGCGTTGCACGAGATGATCTCAAAGCGCACGTCCAGTATAATCTTGATATGCGCTGGGGCAGGGCGCTGTTTGTCGAAGGCGTGTGCGTGAACCAAGGCTATTTGGATAATTCGAACACTTCGCGACTAGAAAAAGAATTCGAAGAAAAACCGCATGTGCCAGAAAGGGTAACTGCACCGTACCACTAAGCAACTTCAGGCAAGAACTTCTTTTCACACCCATCGCAACCAATTTAAACCCATTCCTCCTATTCCCGCTCATGAAATACTTCATAGTACTTATGCTGATCGTGCTTGTTGGCTGCGCACCGGATACAAGGGTCAAGGCAGAGGAAAAAACAAATGCAGACGATGTACAAAGAGACCAAAACGGCCTCATAAAGCCAAATCCCGATGGCAGCATCCCTGTGCAAAAAGACAGGCAGGATCTGAATCCGAATCAAGGGGCAAGGCCAAAAGAAGAAACCTCAGTTCAGGATATGGAATGGATATCTTCTACGCGAGAGAAGAATCCTGAGTGGTATACATGCAAAACAGATCAGGAATGCGTCGGTGTAACCGCCCGATGCGGAATGTCGTGCAGAGGGGATGCAATGAATAGCAAAGGATATTCTGATTATGTTGTTGCATTCTCCAAATACTGCGAGGGCTCAGAGAGAATTATAATCACTTGTCCCTACACTGAAAAATACTGTGATGAGGGGATTTGCAGGATACGATTCATTGGTTGAACCTCAAATAGAACGCTTACCTGTTAGGCCTATCCATGTAGCGTATCTGCACATTGGGAACCACCCAGTCAAGATGCCTAGGGACATCATTACTTCCACCCATAGCTGCACTATTTCCATTGGCAAAATGCGCGCTATCAATTATTTTTTCGGCAGTTAACGCAGTCCATCCGTTTTTTTTCACGTATTCTGGGGTTATTTTGTGATTGGTTCCTATACCCAGTTCAGCCAGGACATTATAGTTATTGCCGCCAAATATCAAGGGATGTATCGTATCCTTGAGATATTGCTGTGCGTTCTTATCATCGGCCTGCACGTCTATGATTCTGCCGTTGTTGACCCTAAATTGCAGGTTGTATTTGCTTGGCTCTTCGCCGCCCCATCCTTTTGGAACGCTGAAATAGCCATTCGCGTTCTTGGGAACGCAATAGCCTTCTCCTGCTGGCAGGTTTCCAAAATCACCGCGGTCATGAAATAAGCCAGTATCCACATGCGCCAGATGAGGGGTTGCCTCAACGAGAATATCGGTTCCCTTGCCTAGGATGTGAATGTAGGGCAGCTCCTTCATTTTCCTCGCGACATCAAGTGAGAGCTTAGCAACTTGATTGTAGTCAGCGCTCATGGGGCCATCTGGCTCGAACATTTTCATGGTAAAGGTTGGCATTGACGCCACCCTGCTCCCATTGTCGCAGAGCTCTTTTCTGAATTTAGTGTGGGAGATCGAATACGGGGTTGGCATGAATGCAATGTCAAAATGCCCCCCGTTTGCAACTTTTGAGTAAAATTGCGCGGGAACATCCACACCGTGGTCAGGGGCGGTTGGCTGATACGAAAGCAAAGTGGAATCAACGCCATCGCCAAGAAAGGCAACGTGCATGGTTTGCGCAACCAATTTTGACCTAGAAAAATTCTCTTCAGTATGAGCCCCCATAGCCGGATGCCATTCTTGCGACACAATAAGGACTCGCTCGCCACTCTTGTGGCCCATATTCACTTTTAGCGCATTTCGTATGATATCATCAACTGTCATGAAATTTCACCTTAACCCGCAAGAATACTTGAGGTTCTCTATTGCCCCTTTTATTGAGAAGGGATTGCCTAAGATTATTTAAATATTCTGATGAGATTTTGAAGGGAAAACGCCAAACGTATTGCTGTCCCCCTTACAAGATTACTCCAAAATTTCCCCCGCAAGAATATTTTTTAAAACAAAACCCATTCCCTTATCCAATGCACGAAGTGATGATCCTAAAAGACCTAAGAAAGATCGCGCAAAAATCAGAAGGCCTAACGGGGATCCTTTTGCATGATGGTGAGCGCGAGATAATCCGGGTTGAAAATGGCGATTACATACACGCTAAACACTGCCAATACAGATATGGAGAGGAATCTGACTTACAAATATTCAAGTCGCTTGATACTTTAAGCGAGGATATCAGAAGAAAGAACGAGGAATCCATCAAGGATCTTGAGATCGACACAGTGGATCTTGGAAACCCCCATGAAGGGCATGAATTCGAGTCTGGACGAGAGCTGCATGCCCTTACTAGTATGCCCATGCCCTATTCCATGAAACTCCCCTTGCCTTTTCTCATCATCCACTTCGCTGAGTTAGGAGAGGAAGGATCGGTGTACATGCCCCACAATCCGAAGATACAGCGACTGGGCCTTGACACATCTGCTTTCTTTGAAACAATTGGCCAGGCAAAAAGGCATTTTGGTAGCGAGGTTCGCAATTATCTTGATGAGGGGCTCATCAAAGGAGCAGAAGGCAAAACCAAAGAAAGCGCGCTTGCAAAACTGCTCAGCGGATACGTTACATTGAGTGAGCGCATCGATAAGACGCAATATATCGATGCCCTTCGAAAAAAACAAACACTGCATGACCAGCCATTGCAGTCATATAGAGATAGCATGACCATAGCAGGATTTGTGCGGCCAATCCCATTCCAGATATCTGTGCATCCACAAGAAGTCATAGCGCATTTTGAAAGGGCAAAAGTATACGCGCAGGCAGCGACGAAGCAAGATGCCATGCTCGCATTTGGGGGCGCTCTGGTGTTCCAATACTATGATCTAAAGAATTTAGAATCAAGAACCCATGCTCAAAACGAAAAATTCGCCCTGCTTTCGCAGTACAGGACCCGGATGCTTAGAGGAGTTTAGCTCTCCTTTAATTTCTCCATGATGATCGCGGGACAGGTTCTGGTCACGCCTTGCATCTTCTCAATCCTTTCAGAAATAAATTGCCTAAGCTCAGCTACCTTCTCGCCCCATATCTCTGTCATGATCATGTGATCGCCCGAAGTTGCGGCAACCATCTTCACATTCTCAAATTCGGTCAGCTTCTTGGCAACGTTCAAAAATTGCTCGGGCACCACATCGATGCCAACGTAAGCAACGGTACCGTAGCCGAGTTTACCAGGATCGAGCTGCACAGAATATTTGGTTATGACCCCCTTATCCTCAAGCTGCTTCACCCGGTGCCTAATCGTCGATTCGGGAGTCTTAAGCCTCTTTGCTATATCAAGATACGGAGCCCTTGCATTGCTTCTAAGCTCCTTAATAATGTCAAAATCGAGTACATCTAGCATTCTACCACCAGTATTTGCGATATTCGCAACATGTTTTAAGGTTTTCGCCCATTTAGTTAAAATCCTATCCAAAACTTTATATATCAAGTGAGGACAACTTAACGATTGTTAAGCAGGTTTAAATAATTTGCTGAATTGAGGGATTTTGTTGATTTTTGTGAGAGTCGCCGTAAAAAAACAAACCCACCACAAAAAACTCATTAAACTAAACCCAATGCACTCGGATATAAACAAAATAGAATCCGCGCGTATTGGCGCGGACAAAATATCTTCGCTTATAAAAAAATTGAACAGCAAAGAAGAATTTCAAAAACAATAAATCCAGAAAAACAAGTTCAAGAAAAAATGTTATCAAGCTTCATCATAACCGGAAGAGAAACCCTGGAAGCCGCGTTGGTCGTAGGCGTTGTGATGGCCTATCTTAACAAGACGCAGAACAAGCAATACAAGCAGACCGTGTATTGGGGCATTGGTGCGGGGGTTTTCTTTAGTTTGGTGAGCGCATTCCTCTTCACTATCTTCGCGGGCGGATTCACCGGTAAGGGAGAAGAGATCTTTGAGGGGACAATAATGCTTTTCGCCGCATTCCTACTCACCACAATGATCCTCTGGATGCTCAAGCAACGAAGCATTTCAAAAGAAATTGAAAGCAAAGTCGCATCCCATATCCAAAAGGCAGGGTTCAACAAGACCTATGCATACGGGCTTTTTTTCCTAGTGCTCCTAGCAGTCCTTCGGGAAGGCGTCGAGACCGTCATCTTCTTTAGCGCGCTAAGCTATGAATCGGGAGTTAGCCTATTAGGAGGGGTCTTAGGAGTTATAACTGCAATTACAATAGGATACCTATTCTTTGTTGGGTCTAAAAAGATCAACCTCAAAAGGCTCTTTACCATAAGCAGTGTCCTTCTGATCCTTATCGCAGCTGGTTTGGTTGCGCATGGGATCCACGAACTAGAAGAGGCGGCAGTGATCCCTATCGTTGTTGAACATGTGTGGGACATAAATCCTGCAGTAGTAGTTGAAGGCCAGTATCCACTCTTGCATGAGGATGGGCTGATCGGTTCGTTCATGGAAGGGTTATTTGGATACAATGGAAATCCTTCACTTGTCGAAGTGCTTGCGTATGCCGCGTATCTGATCGGCATCTTTTATCTGTTCTATAGGATGCAGACGAGGAAAAGCACCGCTTAGGATTTTTCTTGAGTTGTTTTTATTATGAATTTCTTTCAGGTGATTTTAATTTTGGCTTGCTTTCTTTGAAAGGTTTTAATTTTTTTAGGTTGGTTTTTACATTAAATGATTAAACTGAGCACTAAGTGTTTTGGCAAAAGTTTTAGCATCTTCTTCACTTTGTTTTCGAGAAAAAGATGATCGATAAAAAATAAATCCTAAAATTACATCA